>CAYONK010000633.1:0-3001 GCA_964405285.1 uncultured Ardenticatenaceae bacterium | reverse complement strand
TCGGCTGATGAACTGGCAAAATTGATTGCAGAAGATGAAAGTGAAAAGGCTGAGCTACTGGGTATCCAAATAACACATGGCACTACTGATAGCGATGTTGAAGGAGCAACGGTATTGAGTTTGTGTTATGCCCCCGTATGGCGTCCAGGTAGAGTGGTATGGAATTTTTCAAACCCTGGTCAATATGGAGCGAAATACTCGGTAAAACCTGAAACCAGCAGCTCGCTTATTTGGGCTAATCCAACAATACAGGAAATTGATGGCATTTATAGAAGTTCTTGGGGAAGTTGTAATGCGTACAAAGTCGTAAATGGCAGTACAGTGACTTTTCATAGCGCTGAATCTTGGGAGGTATGTTATAACGCAGCTGCATGTGCTGCCGGCGCATGCCCTAAATGGGTGAACCCGTGTAGCATGAGTGATTGGCCCAATAGTCCACTCAATTAAATAAGTATTCTATAAAAAAGCCAGACCAATTCCAGAACATGATGGTTTAAAGACCAAAAGCTATCTGGAGTTGGTCTCGTTATTTTGTCATAGGCATGTTAGTACCTTTCCAGTGAAATGTTTGCATGATGTACAAGAATTTTTAACACAAAGAGACAAAGAAACAAAGACACAAAGGATTTTCTTTTTCTTTGTCTCTTTCTATCTTTGTGTCTTTGTATTAAATTCTTTTCTGGCTTTGTATTAAATTCTTTTCTGGCTTGTCCAGGTTAGGGTATAACCTGATGTATAGTAGGGAAGGTGTAGGCAATGATAAATCAACATCAAGTACAATCACCAGTGCCATTTTTTAAAGCGGGTCGTTTGAGAATTGTCATATCTTTATTTATATTATGCATATTTGTTATCGCCATAGGTTGGCGGATTACTCACAGGGTCAGCCGGTTAGCCGAGGGGATTACAGTTGAGTCAATCCGCGCCGTGCAGAATGGAATGACAGAAGAAGAAGTCGTTGCAATTCTTGGAAATCCCGTAGAACGTGCTCCATCGGTCAGTTATCCTGATGCAATAACGCTTACCTATTCAAGGCCTGCATATTTTGCTAAATGGTATCCGATGTTGTGGGTTCATTTGCGTAATGATAGCGTTGTTGAGGTATATGCTAAACGTTATATAGGTTGGGGAGGCGATGATATAGGCGTTTATGGGACTGGGAATGACCGCCGCTGGGAAACCAACCTGTTTGAACAAACATTTCCTTCGAAGGCAGAAAATTAGGACGGATTTGTGACCAACCATACCATTTTAGTTGTGGATGATGAACCCACCATCACTTCAGCGTTGAATTATTCCTTCGTTCAGGCAGGTTATGAAACGATTCTGGCGCATACCGGTCAGGAAGCGCTGGAAAAAATCGCGCTCAAGCCTGATCTGGTTGTTTTGGATATTATGTTGCCCGATATTGATGGCTACCAAATTTGCCAACATATCCGTGAACAGCCGCGCTATACGCCTATCTTGATGCTTACCGCTAAAGACACTTTGCAAGAAAAAGTGATTGGTCTTGACCTGGGGGCGGATGCGTATATGACCAAACCGTACAAACCACAAGAATTACTGGCTCAGGTGCGGGCATTGTTACGTCTTGTAAAGCAGCAAGGACGCGCCGAGTTGGTTTGCGGCCCGATTGAACTCTTGATTGACGATAAAATCGTACGGCGCAGCGGGGATGAAATAACATTAACGACAACGGAATTTGAATTGCTATCTTTGCTGATGCAGGGAAAAGGGCGGGTCTTTGGGCGGGAAACGTTGCTGCGTACCATTTGGGGAGATGAAGGGGGCGATGCGAATACGCGCACGATTGATGTTCATATACAACGCCTGCGGGCAAAAATTGAAGATGACCCTAAAAATCCCGAACTATTGCTAACGATACGGGGGTTTGGCTATCGTCTTGTTTGTCCGAATGAGCAATAATTGCTGCTATGTTGGTTGTTGATCTCAAGCTGGCGCTTTTTTTGTTGCTGTTGCTGTTGTTTGGCTTGTTCTGGTTAGCTTGGGTAATTTCGCGTCGTCGCGCCTTGTTTGATGATGAACACTATACGGTCTGGCAATCTTTTCCATTGGGGATTATCTTGTTGTCTTTGTCTGACTCTTTGCGGTTTGCCAATCGGAAGGCCTACCGATTGTTGCAGGTGGAGCAGGAGATGGCGACAACGGCCGTTTACACCCACCTCCTCCAAAAAATAAAACCGGACACGGCCGTACAGCAGTTCCCCTTATCCCCCTCACCAGAATCAACATTGGATGTCTGGATTGGGCGCTTTGGCGCCTTCAATCTGGTTTTGCTGCGCGATGTCAGCGAACAGCGACATCGCGAAATGGAGATGCACCTTTACTGGAGCAGCGTTTCCCATGAACTGAGAACGCCGCTCACCTCCATTTTGTCTCATCTGGAAGTTTCCCGCTCGGAAAATGTGCCCGAAGACGTGCAAAAACATTCATTAGAAATCGTCCACCAGCAAACCCAGCGCCTGAATCATCTGATTAACGGCACACTGGATTTGGGGCGGTTAAAGGCTGTCGCCCAAATGGTTAAACTCAGCGTAGACATCATTTTAGTAGCGGAAGAGGCGATTGCCGAATTGATTTTGCTGGCTGAAAAGGACGGTATTCAGCTCAATTTTCACCTTGACCCGCCAATCCCGCCTGTTTTAGGCAATCCCGACAAATTAAAGCAGCTGTTTATCAATTTATTGGACAATGCTATTAAATATTGTCAGCCTGGTGATTCTGTTACTGTTTCGCTAACGGCCGTCAAAGATAGTGTTCAATGCCAGATTGCTGATACGGGCGCGGGAATTCCCGCTGAACATTTACCGCGTCTTACCCAACAATTTTATCGGGCAAATCGGGATGTGCCGGGAAGCGGGCTGGGACTGGCTATTGTGGATGAGATTGTAAGGCAGCATAACGGCAAACTGTTCATAGAAAGCAACAACACAGGCGACCAAACCGGCACAACCATTACCTTCACCCTCCCCATCCTGCC
>CAYONK010000632.1:0-3023 GCA_964405285.1 uncultured Ardenticatenaceae bacterium | reverse complement strand
CGTTTGCGCCTTCTCCGGGAAATCGCCGGGGCCAGTGTTCACCTGCTTTAGCCAGACCACCTGCACCTGCTGCGGCGACACCCGGCGATGGTTCAGGCGGTCGTTGAGGAACTGCCAGGCCCCGGAATTGGGATCGGCCCAATCCTGGGCCACTTGCCCGGCCTGCGCCCCATTGACAATCGCCAGACGGGGATTCAGGTCCGGGTCGGCCGCCGCCAAATCTTCAAAAGCGCGGAATTCCATGAAGGTGTTGGACATGCCAATTGAGATGAGACCGATCAGCCCGTCCGGATCAGGTTCCCCAGCAGCATTCCGGGGTTTGATCTGGCGGGCCTGGGCCAGCCCGGCCACTTCGTGGGCGGCTGGGCGGACGTTCTGGCCGTTCGGATATAGCCCACCGGTATAGCCAGTCGGGCCGCTTTCCAGACGCACGTACTCGCCCGGCCCCAGGTCGGTGAGGGGCTGGCTGACCGGTTCAAAGGGCAGCGCGCAAAGGTCGTCTTGGGCTGCCAGGGGTGTGGCGTTGGCGAAGAAGGTGACGAAAATTAGAAGGGGCGCAAAAAGAAAACTCAGGAGAGGAAGCGAGTAGGTTTTCATAGATTTATTCTGGGGGATCAGGTGACCGGGTAAGAAAAGGGAGATAAAGGAAATGCTCGGTGGGGATGCCGGGGATGAGGAACCAGGAAACGGCCGTTGCGTCCGTCTTGAAAAAATCCAACAATTGCTGCGCCACTTTGTTCGCTCCCTGGGCTGAGGGATGGGTGCAGTCGCGCACCATGTCCTCGGGCTGCCAGGTCAGGCCATCGGAGCGGGCGTTCACCCCATCAATCCACAAATAAGGCCCCCAAGAGAGATAAGGCGCTACCACCGGACCCACGTCCGGGTTATAATTCAGCGTTGCGTCCCCCTCAATTTGTTTGGCGATCAGCCATTTGACGGCGAAGCCATTCTCAAAAGCAACCGGCTCCGGGCTGAGGCCATTGTCATGGGTATAGGATCGCGTTCGGCTAGAGAAGTAAGCGATTTTGAGGTTGGGGTAATGCAGCTTCAAGTTACGGGCGATGGCTTCCAAATCGGCCTGAACGATTTCCGCTTTGTCGGGGAACGTTCCGCCGCCGGTGCGCGTCTGTTTTACCCAGGCTACCTGCACTTGCTGCGGCGTGACGTTCCGCTGCGCCAGGCGGTTTAGCTGCCAGGTCCAGGTCTCCGCATTGGGGTCTACCCAGTACTCAGATGTCTGCCCGGCAAAAGAGCCATTCACCAGCACAAGCTGAGGGTTGATCTCGGAGTCGGTCGCGGCCAGCGCTTCAAAGGCATTAAATTCAATAAACGTATTGGACATTCCCACCGTGATCAGCGCGATTTTGCCATCGTCGGCCGGATTGCCGGCCGCATCCAGCAGCTCAATTTGCTGGGCGAGGGCTACCCCGGCGGCGTTATGGGGCGCGGGGCGGCTGTTGCTGCTGTTCGGATAGAGGCCACCGGGGAAGCTGGCGCCATTGCGGCTGTAGAGGCCGCTGCCCAAATCGTTCAGTGGCAATCCAACAGGTTGGAAGGGCAGCTCGCAGTGATCTGTTTGGGCACTAAGGGCTGGTGTGGGTTGGAAGGCGTAGAGTGAAGTGAGGCTGATGGTGGCTAGGAGGAGGAGGAATGTTGCGCTATTTTTTGTTAACGGCCGTTTATCCATTCATGTACCTGTTCTGTTATCTCCCCCCGAAACGTTCAGCCCCAGCAAAGACCGGACAGGTTGCTATTCCCGCACCTGGCCGTCACCGTAGCCGATCCACTTATAGGTGGTCAGTTCGGCCAGACCCATCGGGCCGCGGGCGTGCAATTTTTGCGTGCTGACGGCCACTTCCGCCCCCAGGCCAAACTGCCCGCCGTCGTTGAAGCGCGTCGAGGCGTTGACGAAGATGGCTGAGGAACTGAGCGCGGCGACAAAGCGCTCGGCGCTGGCCCAATCGTTGGTGAGGATGCTTTCGGTGTGTTCGGTGGTGTGGGCCTGGATGTGGGCGATGGCTTCCTCCACACCTTCCACCACTTTCACCCCCAGGATCAGCGAAAGCCATTCCTGGTCAAAGTCGTCCGGTCCGGCGGGGAGGATAGTGACTCCGGTGTTGGCGGATTGCAAAAGCTGATAAGCGCGTTCGTCAGCCCGCAGTTCGACATTGCTTTGCGCCAGGCGGGCGGCGACGGCCGGGAGAAGGCGTTGGGCAACGGCCGTTTGCACCAACAAGGTATCCAACGCATTGCACACACTGGGGCGCTGCACTTTGCTGTTCTCGATGATGTCCACCGCCCGACTTAAATCGGCGCTCTCGTCCACGTAAAGATGGCAGATACCGATACCGCCGGTGATCACCGGGATGGTGGATTGTTCCTTGCACAGCCGGTGCAGCCCCGCCCCGCCGCGCGGGATGAGCATGTCCACGTAGGCGTCCAGCCGGAGCAGTTCGCCCACCAGGGCGCGGTCGGGGTTGGCGATGTATTGCACGGCCGTTTCCGGCAGCCCCGCCTTCGCCAACGCAGATTGGATGACGCCCACCAGGGCCAGGTTGCTGTGCAGCGTCTCGCTGCCGCCGCGCAGGATGGCGGCGTTGCCCGTCTTCAGGGCCAGGGTGGCGATGTCTATCGTCACGTTGGGCCGCGCCTCGTAGATAACGCCGAGGACGCCGATGGGGATGCGGCGGCGGATGAGGCGCATCCCATTGGGCAGCAGGCGGCTTTCGATGTCTTCGCCGACGGGGTCGGGCAGGGCGGCCACTTTGCGGCAGTCGGCGGCCAGGGCGGCCAGACGGCTTTCGTTCAGCATCAGGCGGTCGAGGAGGGCGGGGGAGAGGTTGCGGGAACGGCCGTTCTCTAAATCCCGCTCATTCTCCGCCAACACCAACCCGGCCCCCGCCTCCAACTCGTCGGCAATCGCCAACAACGCCGCGTTCTTCCGTGCCGTCGGCAGCGTCGCCAACACCCGACTCGCCCCCTTTGCCGCTTTGCCCATTGTTTGTAGGTCGTTCATAGTTCCC
>CAYONK010000631.1:0-3023 GCA_964405285.1 uncultured Ardenticatenaceae bacterium | reverse complement strand
GCAACGCGACGTCGTAGGCCCCCTCAGCAAGCAGTTGGCGCAGTTCAAGGACGTTGGCCGCTAAAACTATCTCGGTCTCAATGCCTACCGCTTCCCACTGCCTGGCGATATTACCGCTGACAGCCTGCGCCGTCTCTGTATCCAGGGCCACCAGGCGCAAACGGAGCGGCTGGCCCTCTTTCTGCCGCACGTTTGCGCCGTCGGCAAATGACCAGCCCGCAGTGTCTAAGAGCGAGCCGGCCGCGCCCGGATCATACGCCCTGGCTCCGGAGATAGCGGGGTTATAGGCCCAACTGCCCGGCAGATAGGGACCATCGAAGACAAGGCCCTGACCATTGAGCGCTTCACCGACCAACTGGCTCCGGTTCAAGGATACAGCCAGCGCCTGTCGGCCGGATGCGCTGCGGGTGAGATCAACGGCCGTTGGCCGCATATTAAACCAAAGGGCCGTGTACGATGGCAATGGAGCGCTAAAGAGGCGCGCGCCGGGCATGGCGGCCACGTTTGGCAGCGCCGTCTGGCTGACCCGGTTGATGGCTTGAATGCTCCCGGCCGAAAACGCTTCTAGCAATCGCGCTTCATCCGGGAAGAAATGGAATTCGAGAGCGGCGATCTGGACGCCCCTTCGCCAATCCAACGGGTTAGGAATGAGACGTAAACGGCCGTTTTCCCGCCAATTCACACTCCGATCCACCTGAAAAGGGCCGGTCCCCACCGGAGCCAGATTAAAATCGGCCGTCGCCAGATTCGCCACCGGCACGTCCGCCAGCAAATGAGCCGGCAAAATCGGCTGCGTCGTCGCCTCCAGAAATGGAGAATAAGGCGTGGGCAGCGTGAAACGCACCGTCCCTGCCTCCTCCTGGCTGATCACCACCTGCCGCCACAACTGCGCCAGCGCCGGTGAGCCAGGAAACGCCTCATCCTGGATCAACCCAAAGGTGAACAGCACGTCCTCGGCCGTCACCGGCTGACCATCGTGCCAGAACACGTCATCGCGCAGCCGGAACGTCACCGACAGGCCATCTTCGCTCACCGACCACGACTCCGCCAGCACCGGCGTCAGCACGCCATCTGGCCCATAGCGCGTCAGGCCATCGAACAGCAAATCGGTCAACTCCTGATCGACCGGAAAGCCATCTTGCAAAAGCGGGTTAAGCGACTGAGGCGCGCCGACGATGCCTTCGATGAAGACGCCGCCCGCCGCCGGGACGCGCACGGAGCAAAAGCCGGCCGACTGTACCTGAAAAGAGAGCAAAGCCAGCACCAGGCCCAACGCTACAACCGCCAACAGCAGTTGCCAACGCAGGTTGATGTTCATAAGAAGGGAGACAGGTTAACCGCAAAGAGCGCGGCCAGCTTGCCTGGCGCTCTTTGCGGAGAGGGTTCTTGCGGGCGGGGTTTTAGACGATCTGACCCCAGGCCAGGAAAGCCAGGATGGTGTTGACAAAGAAGAGGACAGCAATGCCGATGGTCACACGATGCAACGTCGCTTCGACGCCGCGCCGGGTGCGAAAACTGCCGCCGCTGTCGCCGCCGCCCATGAAGCTGCCCAGGCCGCCACCCTTCGTCTGCATAAGGACGAGGACGGTGAGGACGATTGACAGGATAATTTGAATAACGCCCAAATAAGGTGCCCAATCTTGCATAGTTACAACCTCTTTTTCATGAAAAATTTAGTCCGCTGCCAGTCTGCTGACTGAGGCATACAAAACGAGTAGTATAACAGGCAGAACGGCCGTCGTCGAATTAGCGCGCGCAATCTCAGCAATTCTCAATTTAACAAGAGAGGTGTCATGCTGAGGTCCTCCGAAGCATCCCGTTCTCCTGGAAAATCCGGGGCCGTAGGGATGCTTCGCTTCGCTCAGCATGACAATTGCGCGTGAACAGGGCAGAAGAACGCCAATGCCAAGCCCAAATTGAGAATTGCTGGCGCAATCTCAGCAATCCGCATTCATTGCCGCCCATGCCGCCTGTGGTAAACTACGCAACGCAGCAACGATAAACCACACTGAATTTTCAAGGCTAACTCGTGATTGAAGTCAACCACGTAACGAAACGGTATTTCAACCTGACAGCGCTCAATGACGTCTCGCTGCGTATTCCCCAAGGCGAGGTTCTTGGCTTGTTAGGCCCCAACGGAGCCGGTAAAACCACCCTCTTCCGCCTGATTGCCGGCATGACCGCGCCAACCTCCGGCGCTGTCCGCCCTTTGGCCGACATCTGGCCGAAGATTGGGTACAAGCCGGAACGTTTATTATTCCCTAATCATTTGCGCGTGGATGAATACCTGCGGATGGTCGCTCAGTTGGCCAATATCCCGGCCAACCAGGTGAAGCAAAGCGTCGAAAACAGCCTGGAGCAGGTAAATTTGCAAGAGGCCGCCCGGAAGAGGATTCGCGATTGCTCAAAAGGGATGCGCCAGCGCCTAGCAATTGCTCAGGTCTTGATCGGCGATCCGCCATTGCTGCTTTTGGATGAGCCGAGCAACGGTCTCGATCCCTCAGGGCAGGCTGACGTATTTGCCTGCATTAAATCATTACATGCCAGTGGTAAAACCATCATCATGAGTACCCACCATCTGCCAGAGGTAACGCAGGTTTGCACCCATCTGGTCATCTTGAACCGGGGGAAAGTGCATTACGAGAACAGCATGGAACGGGCGTTGGCCGCCCGTTCTCATATCCGTATCAGGGCCAATCAACCGCTGGCTGCGTTTGGTCAGTCGTTGAGCGCCCTGCACCGCGAGGTAGAAGTTATCGGCGAAGTGGTTTATTTGAAAGGGGAGGCGATGACCATGCGCCGCCAGGTGTTGGTGATGCTTTTGGAAGCGGGATTTGACGTGATTCGGGTAGAGTACCGGCGCATTTCGCTGGCAGAAATTTACGCTGAGGCAGTGCAATGAGGCAACGGGTTCTGGCTTTGTCTGTTTACTTTTTGCGCAGCGTGGCGCTCTCGCTGAATGGGGCGCTTTATCTGATCCTGGCATTGGCCTACTGGCTGGTGATGTTTCCGCCGGGCCAGGG
>CAYONK010000630.1:0-3026 GCA_964405285.1 uncultured Ardenticatenaceae bacterium | reverse complement strand
TTTATTACACGAGTAGCTATCATCGTTGCACGTTTGTTAAACAGGTGTCAAGTTACGGCCGTTCTATAATCCCAATGACCCAGGAATATCATCTATCGAGTTATGTCAACGCGGCCGGGAGTTTTCCAACGTACACGACACAGACCCCATTCCAGTTGGCAAATGCGGATGGAGGGAGGTCATGATCAAATACGATTCATCGTTGATTGGGAAAACATGACAGCCGCCTGTCCCGAAGGGCAATAAAGTATGCTTTGGAAGGAAGGGAAATCAAGTTGGGGACGGCCCAATCTCCACTTCCTTTTCAGTCGGCCGCTCTGCTTTCAATATTCGGCTCGTGAAAAACGTTCTCGTGGCGAAAAGAACGGCCGTCATTTGACGGTTTCTCCACGACCGGCTTTTGAGATGTTAAAGACGGCTCGTGAGCGAGAAAAAACCGAGGGATTCAGAGAAGAATACAAACGCCGCGCTGGGGTTGAAGGCACAATTGCTCAAGCTGTTAACGCAATGGACGCCAGGCATAACCGATATCTAGGTCTGGCGCGTACTCATTTGCAACATATTGCCACAGCCTCGGCGATCAACTTACAGCGAATTGCTGCCTGGCTGATGGGCGACCGGCCCGGGACTACACGCATATCGCCGTTTGCAATGCTCGCTACCCCTTTATGACTTCGCCAACAGAGTCGAAAGTGGGAGATACCCAGGCGAGGGCCTATTGAGAGATCCAAAAACGGTCGCTTTGTTATAATCCAGTCCAGAAACGGTGCCAGCTATAAAGCCTATCTAAACGAATTGCTGAAATACTTGACCAATCTGTTTTGCCTCTTGACTTTGCCAGTATTCTAGTGTATTTTCTCTAAAATAAACTGACCAGTCAGTTTTTTAAGGTGGTGAATATGCCCAAGATGAAACCTGAGGCTCTTGAAGCCCGACGCAACCAGATCCTTCAGGCTGCCCTGACTTGCTTTGTCCAGGCTGGCTACCACAAAACGTCAGTGGATGACATCGCCAGCCATGCTGGCTTGAGCAAAGGCAGCATCTATACACACTTCGAGAGTAAGCAAACGCTGTTTCTGGCCTTGTTGAACCGAATGATCCACCTCACCGGCTTGCCCGGCATCCTGGGGGCAGAAGACACCACCGATCAGGAGAAGTTTGTCGCCGCCCTGGAGAGCATCATCAGCTATGTACAATCCAGTGATTTTCAGGACTACGCGGCTCTGCTGATCTTAGCCTGGCAGGAGGCACAATCCGATCCCGAAGTCAGGCAGACGGTCGCTGGATTGTACACCGGGATGCGGAGTGGGTTCAGCCAGCTCATTCAACAGGGCATCGATTCAGAACAGATCGAACCGATCGACGCCCAATCCTTCGCCAGCATCCTGATCGCCATCTTTGATGGTCTGATGGTCCAGGCACTGATTGATGAGCAAGCCATTGATTGGCAGGCTGTCTCGCAGACGATCCGTGGCATAGGGATTTACTAGGGATGCAGCAGCATACAAACAACAATCCGAGGACAAGATGGAAATTCAAGACACAAACCTTTCGCATAAAACCGCTGGTGTTCCGGGGCGCTCCTCCAGGCCGCTCAGCTGGAAACAGTGGGGCCTTCTGCTAATATTTGTGGTCCTGGTGGCCGTTCTGCTGCGTTCGCTGTGGCAAAAGCCAGAAACTGGCTACAGCCAACTGTTCCCGACAGACCAGACCTATCACTATGAATCGCTGCGGGCGCTGGGTTATGCTACCACCGGTGGCGCGGACATCAACGAAATCCTGCACACGATCGGGGACATTGAGGCAGGCGACCCAGAGTCGTGGTATCAGGGGTGGACAGCCCTGGCCGACAGGAAAATGGCCGATGCCGAACGCTATCAGCACGACCGGATCGGGCAGGGCAACGCCCTGCTAAGCGCTTCCAACTACTATCGGACAGCCGAGTTCATGCTGTACGCGGACGATTGGCGCAAAATGGAGACCTATCGCCAATCAATTGCGGCCTTCTATCGGGGCCTGGAATCATTGGATGTTCCCCATGAGCGAATGGAAATCCTGTATCAGGGCAATGTGCTGGATGGCCTCTACTTCCCCGGTGATATGGCACGGCATGGTGATACCCTGATCCTGATTATCAACGGCTATGACTCGATCAAGGAAGAAACCTACTTCACTCTGGGTCGGGCGGCGCTTGAACGCGGGTTCTCGTTCATGTCCTATGACGGCCCCGGTCAGGGAAGTGCGATCCGCGAAAACGGCATCCCCTTTACGCCAAAGTGGGACGACGTGAACCGGGCCGTGGTTGATGAGGTCACCGCTGCACACCCAGAGATCACGGAGATCGTCCTGGTGGGGTTCAGCATGGGCAGCATTCTGGCAACCAAGGCGGCGACGGCTGACCCACGCATCTCGATGCTTGTGCAGTATGACATCATGTACGATTTCTCGCTGACTCCCAGGGAATCCATGCCTGCCTCTTTCGCAAAACTTGTCTTTACGGATGAACCACGCCCGGCCTGGGTATCACAGATGCTGGCGTACTCCATGCGGTTTTCTTCGGAGGTGGACTGGGCGGTCCGGCATGGCTCCTGGGTGATGGGCATTGATGACTATGCCGAGGTTCTGAACCAGTACCGCTACTATGAGATTTCGCAGGACGCACCTGAGGTCACGATACCGGTGTTGCTACTGGTGGGGGAAAATGACCATTTTGTCAACGAAGAGTTGGTCACCATAACTGAGGAATCCTTCCGTCAGGCGGAGAGCATCACGTCGATCATCTACGACTGGCAGTCCGGCGCCGATGAACACTGCCAGGTGGGGGCGATGAATTTGTGGACTGCTGACTTTTTCGAGTGGGTATACGAGAATCAGGGATAAATATGATTCCGATCATTCAGGCTGCCCCCACAGCCCAACGCCTCCCCCGCCGTCCGGAATTCCTGATAGGGGTCTGTGTCGTATACGTCGGAAAGTTCTCGGTCTTATCAACATAACATTGCCGTCCCTTTGTTCAATAAAACGAG
>CAYONK010000629.1:0-3038 GCA_964405285.1 uncultured Ardenticatenaceae bacterium | reverse complement strand
CCTTGCGCTCCGAATCCGGCGGTAAGGGACAGCGCACCGGCGGCGATGGGTTGGTTCGGGCGCTGGAATTCCTTGTTCCCGTCCGCGCCAGCCTGATTACCGAACGGCGAGAACGGCCGTCCTACGGCTTACAAGGCGGCGAACCGGGCCAGCCCGGTCGCAATAGCCTCATCCGCCAGGGAAAAGTGACCCCCCTGCCCGGCAAAATCACCCTCGACCTGGAAGCCGGAGATACATTACAAATCGAGACGCCCGGCGGTGGCGGTTGGGGCGCGCCGGAATAGGCAACAGGTTCTATTCGGTATTCCATCCAATCGGCGTACAATAGTCAGTAAATCGAAATGGCTTGAGAGCGCGGGCAACTTGCCCTACCGCTTGCGGACAAGCTCTCCACGCTCCATTTTCGTTGACTGATAGTGACTGGTGGCTGATGACCCACTTGATAATCATCATTCACCGCTCATCAGTCACCATTCACAATTCCTCAGGAGTGACGATGTTTGAGAACCCAGGAAACCCTCGTGAATTAGCCAAAGCGCAGCTCTGGTTGGCCGAGAAGATTGAAAGCTCGTTGACAGATAGAACCACGATTACGCGCGACGATGCCACGCTTCAATTGATCCGCGAACGGTACGACATGGCCCGGAAACACGCCCGGATCACCGTTCCGCCAGACCAGGAAGCCGCTTTCTTTGAAGGTTTGGTAGATGAAATTGTCGGTTTTGGTCCGATAGAAAGGCTGCTGCGCGATGAAACTGTCACTGAAGTGATGGTCAATCGCTCCGATCTCGTCTATGTGGAGCGGAAAGGGAAAATGATCGAAACCGATGTCCATTTTGTCAACAATGGACATATCGAGCGGGTGATCAACAAAATTATCAAGCCATTGGGCCGGGTGGCTAATCGGGAAAATCCGCTGGTGGATGCCCGCCTGCCCGATGGCTCTCGCGTGAACGCTGTCGTCGCCCCCTGCGCCATTGATGGCCCGAACATCACCATCCGTAAATTCTCCAAAACCCCATTCACCATTAAAGATCTGATCAATTTTGGCAGCCTTAACGACGACATGGCCGAATTTCTTCGCGCCTGTGTGGTTTCTAAGTTGAATATCGTCGTTTCTGGCGGCACTGGCTCTGGCAAGACCACGTTGCTCAACGTCCTTTCCAGCTTCATTCCGGATGGCGACCGGATTGTGACGATTGAGGACGCGGCCGAATTGAATCTTTTGCAGCGCCACGTCGTGCGATTAGAGACGAAAAAGCCTACCCGCCGCGGTGACAGCGAGGTTTCGATTCGTGATCTGGTGGTTAATTCTTTGCGAATGCGGCCGGAGCGCATTGTGGTGGGCGAGTGCCGCGCCGGGGAGGCGCTGGACATGTTGCAAGCGATGAACACCGGCCACGACGGCAGCCTGACGACCGTCCACGCTAACAGTCCTCGTGATACCATCTCTCGTCTGGAGACGTTGGTGCTGATGGCGGGCATGGATTTGCCGCTGCAAGTGGTGCGTAAACAGATTGTCTCCGCTATTGACCTGATTGTGCAGCAAGAACGTCTGCGCGACGGTAGCCGGAAAGTGACGGCGATCACCGAACTGACCGGGATGGAAGGGGAGACGCCGGTGATGCAAGACATTTTCCGTTTCCAGGAGGTTGGGGAGCGGGATGGCAAGGTGATTGGCGACTTCACGCCAGGCGGCGGCCGGCCGACGATTGAATATCGCTTGAAAATGCATGGTTTTACTCTGCCGGCGTCTATGTTCATCCCTAACCGGGGTGGGGCGCAGCGCCGTCGTTAACACCGCATTTACTCCTTCGGTTTTAATTTACGCAGAGGCGGAGAAAAGCAGGGAATGAGTTTGGTTTTCGTGCCTGGTGTTCAGCCTGCGCGCATGTCGTTTCCTCTGCTATAATCGCAGGCGATGAAGCAGATACTCTTGATTGTTGGGTGGCTGATTGGCCTGTTGCTGGTTGCTTGCCAACCAACGGCCGTTGCCGAAATCTCCCCGGCTGTTTCCCCCATCCCCCCCACGCCCACAGTGACAATGACAGCAACGGCCGTTTCCACCGCCACCCAAACGGCCGTTCCCGCCCCGCCAAATACCCCAACCCCCTTGCCCACCAGCACCGCTACCGCCACTCCGGAGGCCACCGCCACCCCGACGGCCACACCCACCGCCACCCCCATCGGCCCATGCAGCCTGCGCGTCCCCCAGGATGACCTCTTCACCCTGGTCACGCTCACCTACAGCCTCGGCCGCGACTACGAGCCGCAGGATTTGGTCCCGTTGGCCGACTATTTTGGCGTGGATGTGACTCTGGGCTACCCTTCGCAACTGCGCGAAGTAGCCGTCGGCCCACTGGTCGAGATGGTGACGGCGATGCAGGCGGCCGGGCTGAAGCCCTTTATCATCTCCGGCTACCGCAGCTACTATTCGCAGAGCATCGCCTACAGCAAATGGTCGCGGCTGAACCCGGAGAGCGCGGCCATCGTCAGCGCCCCGCCGGGCTACAGTGAACATCAGCTGGGAACGGCCGTTGACTTCGGCTCCCCGGAACTGCCCGACGTAGTCGGTATCCCCGACATCGAGTTCCACACCTACTTCTTCAAGACCAGCGAAGGCATCTGGCTGCTGGAAAACGCCCATCGCTATGGCTTCACCCTCAGCTACACCCGCGAGGCGTTTGAACTGACCGGTTTCTACTACGAACCCTGGCATTATCGCTATGTCGGGGTAGAGATGGCGACCCGGCTCAAAGAGATGGGCCTGACCCTGACCGAGTACCAACTCATCACCCAGCCGGAACCCTGCATCCCGGAGGCGCGTTGATGGCTGAAAATAGGACGCAGATAAACGCAGATAAACGCGGATTTTTCTTTGCCCCTTTGCCCCTTTGCCCCTTTGTCTTAAAAATTCCCCTCCTTCTGCTTGCTTTCTTGTTGGTGGCGTGTGGGGAAACGGCCGTTCCTCCCCCACCACCCACCGCGCCCCCCATCGCCGCCCTGCCGGAGACCGCCACCCAGACAGCCACCTTCAC
>CAYONK010000628.1:0-3043 GCA_964405285.1 uncultured Ardenticatenaceae bacterium | reverse complement strand
CCAGACAGTTCAGGCGGTTTCAAGTCCAAAACCCACTCAGGCATGTCCGCTTTAAGCAGGCGTTCTTCTAACGGCGGGGTCGCCGGTAGATCCGCCAGGATGTCGGCCAATTCAACGGGCGGCTCGCTTAATTCGCTTTCGCTCTCCACCCAAATCGGCAGGTCGGCATCGTCGAGGAGCAAGGGAAGTTCCGCGCCACTCACCTCGGCATCTTGCAGCCAACCGGGCAGGTCGGCCGAAGAAAAATCTGTCGGAAGGTCGTAAATCTCTTCCGGGATCGGCGCAGCCGAGGGCCGCAAACCACGGGCAGAATCGCTTTCGTCGGGGCGAAGGTTGACGATCCAATCGGGCAGCTCACCAGTAGCGATAGCGCTGCTCTCCAATTCTTCGCTGTCGGTCTGAGGCAGGGTTTCGCTAAGGGAAGATTCAAACTGCTCCAACCAGTCTGGGAATTCGGTGGTGTCCACTTTGCCGGTGAGGATGTCTTCGACTTCCGCCCAATCCTCTTCGTCCGGCTCTGTCAGGTCGTCACCCGCTTCAAACGCGGCGGCAATCTCCGTTTCTGCTTCTGCGGACTCAGGCAAATAGACGAATGGCGCTTCTTCATCTTCAGGCTCCGGCAATTCGTCATCGTCGGGGAAAGCAACGGCCGTTTCCTGCCTCATCTCGCCCGCACCAACCGCAGCCAACTCACTCAACCAATCTGGTTCGGCCTCTATCTCCGCCTCCGGCAAATCGGAGGCGAAAAATTCCTCCTCGGCGGTCAACGCTTCGTCCGGTTCGTCTGGCAAATCAGGCGTCTCCGGGGCGCTCTCTGAGATGCCGAGCAGTTCGTCGAGGAAAGCGACAGTCACCATCGGCTCCGGCGCTTCAGAAGAGTCTGACGACTCCGGCTCTAACTCGTCCAACCAATCCGGCAGAGGGCCGGTCATGCCGACGGCGAGGAAGGCGTCGTCATCATCGGACTCCTCGGCGGCGAATAGATCGGCCTCGGCTTCCGGCGTCTCCGCCGTCAACCAGGCAGCCAGGTCTTCTTCTTCGGGTTCGGCCGATGGCTCCGTTTCCTCGGTTGATAGCTCGGTCAGCCAATCGGTGAGGGTTCGAGGCGGTTTTGGGGCTTCCGGGGCGGAAACGGCCGTTGGCGTCTCCTCCGCCTCATCCGTTATCCAATCGGCCGGAACGGTATCTTCAGGCTCGATAGCCTCGGATTCTTCATCCGCCTCGGAAAAATCAGTCAACCAATCGGTCAGCGATCTGGCTGCGGCTTCATCCTCCGCCTCGGCTGAATAAGGCAGCGCCAGCGGGCCGGTATCTACCGGTTCAATCAACCAATCGGGGAAGTCTGGTTCTGGCTCGGCGGCAGATTCGGCCGGCGGCGTTTCCCCCTCCCGCGGTTGAGCCAGGCTTTCCGTATCCGGGCGCACCCCAACGAGCCAGGCGGGCAGCGTTTCTGCCGGTTCATCGCTAACGTTTGCCTCTTCATCCGCCTGGGGGTAAGCCAGCATGTCAGTCCCGGCTGGGCCGAGTTCTTCCAGCCAATCCGGAGTTTCTTTGTCATCCAGGCCAGAAGGCGTGACCGGGGTCTCCTGCTCTCTGTCAGACCGGGCCAGCATCGCGGTGTTTGGCGGGCCAAGCTCCTCCAACCAGTCAGGCAAATCAGACAAATCACCGGTCATCACCTGCGAGGCGGTGGTGTTATCTACCGGCTGCGAGAGGATGCCGCTGCCGGGCGGCCCCAATTCTGCCAGCCAATCTAATTCTTCGCCTTCGTCCTCGCTTGAGGAGACCGGTGGTTCGGGCGGAGGGGGTGTCGTTTTCTCCGGCGCTGTTTCTTCGCCACCGGTCTGCACAAATTCTTGCAGCCAGTCGGGCAAGCTGCCGCCTTGGCCCGGCATTGCCTCGCTCAACATACCAGAGAGCTTTTTGCGCTCATCGTCGTCAATTTGCTTGATCAAATTGAGAAAGTGGGCAGTGGTGATGTCCGGCGGCGCGTCAATGATCGGCTCCGGGTTGTCCGCATCAAAAAGCCAGGCGGGCAGATCGGCGTCCGACTCGCGCTGTTCCGGCGTGAGGTCAGAAAGGCGGGGCAGTTTGCCAGTCTCTACGGGAGGGCCTTCTTCCTCTTCGGCCGGCCGACTGGTCATCAACCAATCCATCACATTATCGGCCGTCAGTTCACCCGTCTCGCCCGGCTTGCGCGTGGGCAGAGAGAACATTTTGGCGCTGGTAGGCAGGTCTTCCGGGTCGTCTGCCTGCGCCGGGGGCGGCGTCACCTCCTGGCTGAGACGAGAACCGCATTTGTCGCAGTAGAAATTGCTAGAGGGATTGGGCGTCTGGCAGCGCGGGCACATGATGCTGGTGCTTTTGGGCAGACGCGCGCCACAATTGCTGCAAAATTTGCTGCCTGGCGTGTTCGGGGTATGGCATTCCTGACAAATGGTTTTTTTAATCATTTGTTGTACGGTCTTTCCAGACCAAGCAGCAGGCGAACGCTTAAGGTGATCGCGCCCAGGGCAACGCCGAGGAGGATGCCGCGCATCCCGGCCAGGACGACGACGTTTTGAATGAGATCACGCAGTTGCAGGAAGAAGCTGGCGACGGGCGGTGGCAGGATGGTCAGGGTGATCAGGGCGTTACTGAGTAAAATGAGAACGGCCGTTGCCAGAAACAGCGCCGACCCCACCGTTCGCTGCCGCCGCAGCAAATAGATGCCGGAAACCAACAGGAAGAAGGCGAGCAACGAAGCCAGCGCCGCCTCCAAGGGCGCCTGGATCCAACGGAATATCTGCCCTACACCGCCTTCCGTAATACCCAACAGATCGGTAAAGCCGAGGGTGAAGACGAGCAGCATACTGACGACGAGAACAGCGCTGTAAAGGTTTTGCCCGCCAAACGGCCGTTTCCGAAACAGGCGATTGGTATGCACCCCCAACAGGTTAATCGCCCCCAGCAGCAGAGCAACCGCCACCAAAAAGCTGGCCCAACCCAAAATCAAGTTACTCACTTCAGGCAGGGCAAACAGCAGGCTGATCAACGTGAGCAA
>CAYONK010000627.1:0-3047 GCA_964405285.1 uncultured Ardenticatenaceae bacterium | reverse complement strand
CTCTCTTCACTTGTCTAATAGGGTTTGTTTGCTGCGATGGCTTTGCGATGATTTCAACTTTTGCGCAATGTAACTACACGGTTTCTAAGACTATCTGGCTATAAGGTAAGAGATGCGGCGGACATTTAAGTATTTTTGAGTGCGCCGCACCTCTTACGGCACGATGCGTTAAGCTTAGCGGATTTGAACTGCAATGATCTTTAAACTAGCTACAAACTAGCTACAAAGTAGCTGCAAATCAGGGCGTATTTCTCCATCTTTCGCTTTTACCTTGCCTGAAATAGCCGGTCTGGTTTATGATCTTGAGTGGATCGAGCGCAAGGCGCTTGGGAAATCGGCGTGAGAACGGAGGGCGGGAAACGGCCGTTGTTGCGCAACATGAAATCTGACTATGGTCAAAAAGCACACAATTACCCCGGACGACGTCATGGAAGCCCTGCGCCTCTGGCACGGTGGGGAAGCAACAGAATGGCCGCTGGCGCGCCTTCGCCTCGGCCTGGAAGCGACACGCAACGTCGAAGCGTTCAGCAGCCTGGCCGAAGGCGGTCCGGCGGCACAAAATCGGGCTGTTCTCAGCCACGGACTGACCATTCTGCGTGGCACAGCCCCGGAAGCAGAAGAGTTACTGCGTGATCGTTTTGAGCATCGTCGGGACGTTTTGGCTGTCGCCAACCGGTTAAACGTTTCCGAATCCAGCATCTATTATCGGCAGCGGCAAGCGATCACTCAGTTAACTGACATTTTGAACAATTTAGAGGAAGGAGCCGGGATAGATTGGCGTGAACGCATGTTCAACCGGCTGGATTTACCTTCTTATGGTCGGCTGGTGGGGGTTGACAAAGCGCGCCAGCTGCTGTTTGATGCGCTTTCCGCGCCGAAGGAACATTTCATTGTTTCCATTGATGGCCTGGGCGGCATGGGCAAAACGGCTCTGGCCGACTGCCTTACCCGAGACTTAATCGAAGCGATGCAGTTCGACGAAATCGCCTGGACGACTGCCAAACAAACCCATCTTTCTTCATTGGGTCGGCTGAAGGTGGAAAGCGGCCGTCCGGCGTTGACGTTCCCTCTACTCATAGACAAACTGGCTGACCAGTTTGATCTGCCGATGAGCGCCTTTAATTCGCAAGTGCAGCGGCAGAAAATGACCAAACAGTATCTCCGTGAGCGAGCCTGCCTGGTGGTGATAGACAACCTGGAGACGGTAGCCGACTATCGCAGCTTGCTACCTTCACTGCGGCAGTGGCAAAACCCCAGTAAATTTCTGCTCACCTCGCGTTTTCGCCTGTTAGACGAGCCAGACGTCTTTTCTTTCTCACAGCAGGAGTTGACAGCCGAATCGGCCACTGAACTGATCCGGCAAGAGGCAAAACGCACTGGGTTTCATGCGTTAGCCGAAGCGGACGAGTGTGAGTTGCGGCCGATTTACGAGGCGGTCGGGGGCAATCCGTTGGCGCTCAAGCTCATCGTGGGGCAGCTTAAATTCCGCTCGCTGCCGCGTGTCCTCAGCCGGTTTGAGCAGACGACAGACGACCAGAATCGGGACGAACTGTTTGAATATATCTACCGGGAAATTTGGGAGTCGCTGCGCGACGAGAGCAAGATGACCCTGCTGGCGCTCACCCAAGCCGGGGCCACCGGGTTTACGTTTGAACATTTAACGGCCGTTTCTGGCCTATCCGAAACCATATTAGATGAATGCCTGGAACGCCTCATCCTGTTGTCGTTGGTGGACTTAGGCGGTAATTTATTGGAAAGACGCTATCGCCTCCATCGGCTTACTGAGGTATTCCTGCTGAAAATGTTTGAGAGCCACTGATGGGCGAGATCGCGAATCGTGACCATTGGGCCAGTATCTTAAGGCGACAAAAGCAGGCCAACGTAGAGCGCTGGCTGCAAACGCTGATCGCTGACGAAACAACCAACGACCTGGTCATCCGCGACTATGACAACTTATTGCGCGCTTTAGAAGACGCACTGGCGACGCCTGAATCGTTTAGCCTGGCTTATGACCTGCTCCAGCGACTTTATCCGTTGGTATTTGGCTTTGCCGATTGGGAACGCTGGCTCGCTTACCTGGAGCAGGCGTTGGTCACCAGTCGGGTAATCGGGCAAGCAACGGAAGAGGCCCACCTGCTGAACCTGATGGCCAACATTTTGGTGCAACAAGGCAACCTCTTGCTCGCCGAGCAGTATTTCCAGGAAAGCGCCACTCTGTTTAAGCAGCGGGATGACCTGTTGAACTATGGTAAATTGTTGAGCAAATTGTCGCACGTCTGCGTCTTAAAAGGAGATTTTCCGTCGGCGGAAGCGCACTGCCAGGAAGCGTTAGTCATTGCGCAGGTCGCTCAGGATGAGTACGCAATTGGCGTGGTTTATCTGGATTTGTCTCACATTTATTTAAAATCGGAGAACTGGCCATTGACCCTGGAAGCGGCAGAAAGGGCTTCCAAGATATTCCAGGCGCTAGGCAAGCATCGGTCTGGCCTGGTCGCCGAGATCAACCGGCTGTACTCATTGTCGCAAATGGGAGATTGGGACGAGGCGGAGCGTCTGGCATCCGGGTTGATGGCGACCCTGGCTGATTTGTCTGACAGCCGGACGATGATCCAACTCAAGAACAACCTGGGGGTGGCGGCCTTTGGTCAGGGGGATTTTGCCAAAGCGGAGCTGTGGTGGCAGGAGGCAATGCAGTTAAACTCACAGGTACAGAACCCGCTGGAAATGGCCAGCCTCTACAACAACCTGGGTATGGTCTATACCCGGCTGGAAGATTGGGAAACGGCCGTTGACATGCTCCAACACGCCGCCGAAATCTACCGGGAATCTGGCGATACCTATCTCTGGGCCAACGTGACTGATAATCTGGCTGAATTGTATGCGTTGAGGGGAGAAACGGCCGTTGCCCAACACCTGCTGCGCCAGGCCATCCACCAACTAAAATCCCTGGAAACCGCCCATCATCACCAGGAACTGCTGGAGGGGATGAACGGCCGTTTAGACACCCTCGGCCATCTCCAATAAGCCGCCCCACACCCGGCGATTTG
>CAYONK010000626.1:0-3050 GCA_964405285.1 uncultured Ardenticatenaceae bacterium | reverse complement strand
TTCCCCCCCCCCCCCCCCGCTGGGGGGGGGGGTGGGGGGGTCACCCCCAAGACCTGAATCTGAGGAACACCACAATGAACGAACTGGTTGAACGATTGAACGACTTTTTCGCTACCCGGCCTGGCTTGCTGCCGCTGCTTGGCGTGGGACTGGTCATCATCAACCTGCTATTGCAGATTTTCCCCGGCCCTGGCGCCGGTTGGTTGGTGGATAGTAACCTGTTCCTCCACCTGGGCGTGATTGTTTCGGTGATTGGCCTGTTGTTGGTCCGCGCCTTGACCTGATCGGAGATTGGAGATTGGCTATTGGAGATTGGGAAGTTGAGCATACTCCAATCTCTAATCTCTAATCTCCTATAGCATTGCCATGAACCACGTCGCCGACATTGTCCAAGATAGCCGGGTGCAGGCAGCGTTGGCCGCTTTTCGGGCGCGTCAGGCGCAGCAGCTTGACCTGATCAAACGCATTCAGCAAATCGCCGCCCCCACCTTCGCCGAGGCGGAGCGGGCCGCTTTTGTCCGGGCGCACATGGTCGCCCTGGGGCTGGCCGACGTGGTGCAGGATGATTTGCACAACGTCTACGGCCGTTTTCCCGGCCAAACCCCCCACGCCCCCATCATCCTCTCCGCCCACCTGGACACCGTTTTCCCGGCAGACACCGACCTGACCTTGCGGCAAGAAGGCGACCGGATTTATGGCCCCGGCATTGGCGATAACTCGACCGGCGTGGCCGGGCTGCTGCTGCTGGCCCAAACGCTGCAAGAATTCGGGCTGCGGCCGGAGCGCGATGTCTGGTTTGCGGCTAACGTGTGTGAAGAGGGGCTGGGCAATTTGCGCGGGATAACGGCCGTTGTCGAACGGTTCGGCCCATCAGCCAGCTACGTCGTCGTCGAGGGCGGTCTCTTCGGGCAGCTTTCTCATCAGGCGATTGGCGTTTCGCGCTTTCGTCTGGAAGTGCGCGGGCCGGGCGGCCACTCCTGGGGCAGTTTTGGCACGCCGAGCGCCATTCACCTGTTGGCCCGCCTGATCACGGCGATAGACAGTCTGGATCCGCCATCGCAGCCGCGCACTACCTACAACGTCGGCCGCATTGAAGGCGGAACCAGCGTCAACAGCATCGCCGAGACAGCTTCCTGCCTGCTCGATTTGCGCTCCGAAGACCCGGCCATCCTGGCCGCGCTGGTCGAGAGCGTGACAGACAAGGTGGAACAACTCAACCGGCGCGTCGAAAAAGCGGGCGTGACGGTGACGATGACGGCCGTTGGCCAGCGGCCAGCCGGCCGTATCCCTCGTGATGCGCCGTTGGTGGTGGTGGCGGTCGCCGCTTTGCAGCAGGTGGGGATAGAGGCTCCCACCTTCATCGCTGGCAGCACCGACGCCAATATCCCTCTGAGCCAGGGGATACCGGCCGTTGTCCTCGGCCTCACCGAATCGGGCAACGCCCACCGCCTGGACGAATACATCAACCCCGCCCGCCTGCACGATGGCCTGAGCCAACTTCTGCTCGTGACCCTGGCAGCGGCAGGGTATTCTTAAATGAGATTGGAGATTGGAGATTGAGTTCGTCTCAAATCTCCAATCTCCAATCTCTAATCTCTAATCCCTAATCCCTAATCTCACTTTCCCCACCGGAGGCAAACATGGATTTTCAACTAAGCGAAGAGCAGCAAGAATTTCGCCACGTGGTGCATGAATTTGTGGCGAAAGAGGTCAAGCCATTGGCCCGGCACACCGACGAAAGCGGCGAATTTAACTGGACGGCCGTTAAAAAGATGGGGCCGCTCGGCCTGCTAGGGCTGGAAGTGCCGGAGGAATATGGCGGCGCGGCGGTGGACGCCATCAGCGCGGCCATCGCCGTGGAGGAGTTGGGCTGGGGCTGCGGCTCTACCGCCCTGGCGATTTCCGCCCACAACGGCCTGGGGCTTGGCCCGGTGGTGCGCTACGGCACAGCGGCGCAGAAGGAGCGCTGGCTGCCCCAATTGGCGACCGGCCAGGGCAAGCTGGCCTGCCTTTCCCTGACAGAACCGGGTGCGGGGTCGGATTTGCAGGGCGGGGTGCGGACAACGGCCGTTCTCGACGGCGATTCCTGGGTGATCAACGGCAGCAAAATGTGGCTGACCAACGCCTCCATCTCTGACCTGATGGTGGTGCTGTGCCGCACCGATTCGGCCGGGGGCAGCCGCAGCCTCAGCCACATCCTCGTCCCCAGCGACACGCCGGGTATCCATATCGCCCCGGCGGAGAAGAAGATGGGGCTGAAAGGCTCGCCGACCCACGCCGTCACCTTCGAGGAGGTGCGCGTGCCGCAGGAGAATTTGCTCGGCGAATTGGGGCGGGGGCTGCGCCAGACGTTGGCGACGCTGGATGGCGGGCGAATCTCCATCGGCGCGTTGGCGGTGGGGCTGGCCCAGGCGGCCTATGAGGCGGCGCTGGAGTACGCCCACCAACGCGAGACGTTTGGGGTGGCGATTGCCCAACATCAGGCGGTGCAGTGGCTGTTGGCGGACGCGGCGACGGAGATTCAGGCGGCCCGGTTGATGGTGTATTGGGCGGCGTGGTTGAAGGGAAACGGCCGTTCCTACACCAAAGAAGCGGCGATGGCTAAACTCTTCGCCACCGAAGTGAGCGAGCGGGTCTGCCGCAACGCCATCCAGGTGCATGGCGGCTACGGCTACAGCCGCGAATTCCCGGTGGAGCGCATCTACCGCGACACCCGCCTGATGACCATTGGCGAAGGGACCAGCGAAATCCAGCGGCTGGTGATTGCCCGGCATATTTTGAATTTGTAGGGGATTGGGGATTGGGGATTGGAGATTGGGGATTGAGACAGTCTTCAGTCCCTGGTCTCCGGTCTCAATTCAGCCAGAGGAATAGGCCCACGATCAGGAGCAGCAGAAAGATAACGAGGCCAACGCCGAGATAAAGTTGGCGTCGGCTCAACTGGGCAAACCAACCTGGGGGGTGTTCCAGCGCCCATTGCTCGGCGGCCAACGCCTCGTCCAGCGCTGCCAGCAATTTCTCCGCCGTTTCGTAACGACCCCATTCCTGGA
>CAYONK010000625.1:0-3062 GCA_964405285.1 uncultured Ardenticatenaceae bacterium | reverse complement strand
CGTCTCGCCAGAGAAGCCCAGCCCCCCGGCCAGCGCCCGCGCTACCCGAATCAGCGCCGGGTTGCTCTCGCCAAAGAGCCTTTATTCTTAGGACTGGACTCTGGCGAAAATCATATTTCAGTCGAGTGTAGGGACAGGTTTCAAACCTGTCCCTACCAGAGGCGAATTTAAAAAACGCCAGAGTCCAGTTAGAGATTGGAGATTGGCGATTGGGCAACTTCTAATCTCCAATCTCCAATCTCTAATCTCATCCCTCCACCAACGATTCATACCGCCGATGGTGATAATGGGCAATCGCCACCGCCAGGCCGTCGGCGGCGTCGTCGGGGCGGGGGGTCTCTTCCAGTTCGAGCAAGTTGCGGACCATGAGCTGCACCTGCGTTTTGTCCGCTTTGCCATAGCCGGTGACAGCTTCCTTGATCTTCGGCGGCGAGTATTCGCCGATGGGCAGCCCGGCGTTGGCCAGGGTCAGCAGCAGCACCCCCCGCGCCTGCCCAACGGTGATCGCGGTGGTGACGTTGCGGCCGAAGAAGACTTCTTCAATGGCCGCGCTGTCCGGCCGGTAAAGGTCGAGCAGCCCTTGCAGGTCGCGCTGGATGTGCTGTAAACGCTCCGGCATGGGACTATCTGGGGAAGTGGTGATGGCGCCGAAGGAAACGGCCGTTAAACGGCCGTCGTCCGCCACATCAATCACCCCATACCCTGTCGTCGCCGTGCCTGGGTCCAACCCTAAAATACGCATGAGCAGAAATGCTGAATGGGGAATGATGAATGCTGAATTCATCATTCATCATTCCCCATTCCCCATTCATCCTTTCCTTTACGCCGCTTCCATCGCTTCCAGAGCGTCGTCGGTGATGTCCAGGGTGGAGTAGACGTTTTGCACGTCGTCCAGGTCTTCGATCTTCTCAATGAAGTTCATCACCTGAACGGCCGCCTGACGTTCCAATTCAATCGGGGCGTTCGGATCATAGACCACCGTCGCCTCTTCGATCTGCATCCCGGCTGCTTTCAGGGCGTCGCGCACAGCGGAGAAATTCTCCAGCTCCACGTAAATCTCCGCCACTTCGCCGAACTGCACGTCATCGGCCCCGGCCTCGGCGGCCACCATGAACAACTCATCCTCATCGGCCACGTCGCTGATGGCGATGTAGCCCTTGCGAGTGAACTGCCAGGCCACCGAACCGGCGTCGGCCATGTTGCCCCCGTTCTTGTTCACGATGTGGCGCAGGTCGGCGACGGCGCGGTTCTTGTTGTCCGTCACCGTCTCCACCAGGATACCGATGCCGTTAGGGCCATAGACCTCATACATCATCTCCAGGAGTTCGCTGCCTTCCAACTCGCCGGTGCCGCGTTTGATGGCCCGTTCGATGTTCTCCTTCGGCATGTTGGCCCCTTTCGCTTTTTCCACCGCCAGGGCCAGGCGATTGTTGAAGCTGAGGTCGCCGCCGCCTTCGCGGGCGGCGATGGTGATTTCATTGGCCAGCCGGGTGAAAATCTTGCCCCGTTTCTTGTCAACGGCCGCTTTTTTATGCTTAATGGTTGACCATTTAGAATGTCCAGACATGGTTACTCATCTCCCAAATAGTATCTCAACAGGGCGGTAATTATAGCACACCATCATAGTGGCTGGTAGCTGGTAGCTAGTACCAGCCACAGCCACCGGCTACCCGCGACCAGCCACCAGCTACCAGCTACCAGCTACCGGTTTCTGCCCGCGAAACAACGTTTCCATCACTTCCGGGGCGTACTTCTCGGCCATCTCGCTGCTGATGCTCTGGCTGCGGCAAATTTCCTGGTAGAGGTGGGCGCTCGGCCGCCAGCGGCGCTCTTGGGTCGCCGGGTTCAGTTCGATCAGGCCAAAACGTTGGTCCCAGCCGTTGTGCCACTCAAAATTGTCCGTCAGGGTCCAGTGGTAGTAGCCCATGACCGGGAAGCAGAAGCTGACGGCCTGCCACACCTGGCGCAGGTGATGGAGGATGAAGGCCGGCCGCAGCCTGTCCGCCTGATCGGGCAGGCCATTTTCGGTGATGTAGAGCGGTTTTTGGTAGCGCAGGGCGCGTGTGATCATGGCGAAGATACCGGCCGGGTAAACCTCGCCATAATCGCCGTCGCTGACGATGGCTTCCGGCCCCCAATCGCGCACCACCAACTCTTGGCCCGGCGGGAATTTGACGCGGAAGCGGGTGTAGTAGTTGATGCCGATGAAGTCGAGCGTGTTTGCCAGGTGGTTGATTTTGCCCCGGCCCAACGGCCGTTGCAAACGTCCCGTTGTCGCGCTCTCCAGCCACATATGGTTGAACACGCGATCTACCCGGCGCGCCCACCAGCGGTCCAGCCAACTGCCTTCCAGACGAGGGGCGAACTCCTGCATACTTTTAGCCACGCCCACCTGGGCGGCCGGGTAGTGTTCCTTGATGGTGTGGTAGGCGGCGGCGTGGCAGCGCAGCATCTGCCGGGCAGCCAGGAAACCCGGCCCATAGCCCCGTTTGGCCGGAGGCGGGAAGGCGTCGCCCAGGTAGCGCAGCGCCACGTACACCATCGGCTCGTTGAAGGTGATCCATTTGGGGATGAGGTCGCCGAGGGTGACGGCAACTTTGTGGGCATAGCGCTGGAAATAATCCACCACGACATCTACATTAAAATCCCCTTTTTCCACCAGCCAGCGGGGGTTGCTGAAGTGATGGAGGGCGACCATCGGCTCGATGCCCCGGTCGCGCATGGCCGTCAGGATGGCGCGGTAGCGTTCGATGGCCTGATCGTCGAAAACGCTCGGTTCTGGCTCGATGCGGCTCCATTCGAGCGAGATGCGCTGGGCGTTTGTGCCCATTTCGGCGGCGGCGTCCAGGTCGCGCTCGGCGTTGTCCCACCAATCGCAGGCGAGGCCGGAGCGGTTGTGGGGGGGGAAACGGCCGTTTTCCTGCTCCCAGGCCCACCAATCATTATTTTTGTTGTTTCCTTCCACCTGATGGGATGACGTTGCCGTGCCCCACAAAAAGTCGGGCGGGAAGATCATGCGCGCCTCTGCCACAGCTTTACTCCTTGCTCAAAACCTGCTGTGA
>CAYONK010000624.1:0-3064 GCA_964405285.1 uncultured Ardenticatenaceae bacterium | reverse complement strand
TGTATTATAGCTGCCTCGACCAGAACGTGGCGGGCCTGGGGCTGTTGGCGGCGCTGAATCTGACGGTGGCGCTGGCTATAGGCTCTCTGACGCAGGCGCATTACGCTTTGCCGCTGCCGCCGCGCCAGGGGCGATATGGGTGGGAACGGGCAACGGCCGTTGCCGGTCTGGTTGCGCTTGTTTTATTGGCCTGGTGGTTCCTTCCCGGAGAGCCGCTGGTTAGCCCGGCCCTTTCCCTGCTTTTGGGCAGTCTGGCGGCGCTCTACCTGTTCGCCTTGCTTTGGCCCCAAAGCCGTGATCTGGTTCCAATTACCCTGGCCGCTGCCTTCTTGCTGGGCACGGCGCTGCTGGTTGAAGAGCTATTGTGGGGCGGACTGCTGCTGCTGATGGGGGTGCTGCTGTTGGCGGCGGTTGGGCAGGTCAGGGTACGGGGTGACGCGGGCGCTAGTTGGCGTTACCTGGTCCTGACGCTGCTGGCGCTACCTTTCTTGCTGCTGGCCGGTTGGCAGGCCGGGTTGCCAGGAGCGGCTCTGCCGTTGGGCGGCCCGCCGTTGTTGGCCGGGGCAGCGATTTTGCTCCTGGGAGGTTTTCCTGCTTCTTTGTGGGTGCGGCCGTTGGCCCGCCGTGCCGCGCCATTGCTCTGGCCTTTTCTCTTTGGCGGGGCGCATCTGGCGATTGTCGCTTTTCTGTTTGGTTGGCTGGCGGGGCAGCCGGCCTGGGCGGCCGACGCCGCCTGGCGCGCCTGGCTGACCTGGGGCGGGGTGGCGGCTGCCCTGTGGGGCGGGCTGCTGGCGGCGCTGTCTCAGGATGAGGAGGAGATGCTGCCCAGTTTGCTGTTGTTGGATATGGGGTTTGCCTTGTTGCTGCTGCTGCGAGTGGATGGCGGGGGATGGGAAACGGCCGTTGCCTTCTACCGGTCACGCATCATCGGCCTGCTGCTACTTGCGGTGGGATGGGGGATCCGTGAGTCGTATTCCGTATCCCGTAAGCCGTATTCCGAATTCGGTGAACCGTTTACGGATCACGGATCAGGGACAACGGACAACGGATTACGGATTACGGCCCTGCTTCTCCGTGGTTACGGCGCGTTAACCTTGTTGGGTCTGCCACTAACCCTGGGATTTGCCGCCCGTTGGTCACTGCTGAGCCAGCTTGAAGTGATTCCGGCCGGCCTGATCTTGCTCGCCACGTTGGGAGGGCTGTGGGGCCTGGTCCGTAGGCTGCTGCCTCAATAACGGACAACGGACAACGGACAACGGACAACGGATAACGTCCCCTTGCTTGCGAATCTCAACCGCTTTCGCTAGACTTGCCTCATGTCAGCGCAATGGTATGCCCTGCGGGTGAAGCCTCATAAAGAAACGTTTGTCTGCCGCCAGTTGCAGAGCGCAGAGGCCGAGTTTTACTACCCTGCCTTGCGGGTGAAGCCTGTCAATCCTCGTTCAAAAAAAATACGGCCGTTTTTCCCCGGCTACCTCTTCGTCAGGCTGGACCTGGCACGAGATGGAACAGCCCCTTTCCAATGGCTGCCCGGTGTACAAGGATTGGTCTCCTTTGGCGGCGTACCCGCGCCGGTGGCCGACTCGTTTATTGCGGAATTGCGGAAACGGTTGAGCGCTATCGAAGCGGCCGGCGGGCTGGCTCAATACGACGTGCAGCCGGGCGACACGGTGCGCATCGTCGCCGGGCCGCTGGCCGGATACGAAGCGGTTTTCGATGCCCACCTTTCTGGGGCGGAGCGGGTGCGGGTTTTGCTGGCATTTTTAAGCGCCGGGCCACAGCCGGTGGAGCTAGACGCGGAGGCCGTGCAGAAGATCAAACGCCCGCCAGCGCGTCAATGACCTTTTTCCCCCCTGACATTTAGCCCACCTCTATTGGTTTCTTAAGAGTTCCCATTTAGAATTTAAGTTGAGAGCCTGCGGTTCAAGAGGCTCTGTTTTCAGTAGTCCCCGGACGTGATTGGAGATTAGAGATTGGACCAATCTCTAATCTCTAATCTCCAATCTCTAGTCTCAGTAGATTAAAAATCTGATCCGCAGGTTCACGCAGACCCTATTCTGAGGGCAGCGAAGGATTGAACCGGAAACTCTGCGCCAATCTGCGGACCGGTGGATCATTTTTCGATCTGCTGTAACTACTAAGCCTTTCTAGGATTTCACCACGGAGGCACGGAGAACACGGAGATTTTACAGGTCTAAGCTCTGTGTCCTCCGTGTCTCCGTGGTAAGTAGTTACGATCTTCTTGCTTTTTCTAAGAGAGGCGGGCCTGCTCTGAGATACATCCGATGTCGGAAGGGCGGAGCGCGCCACCTATTTGGAGATGAAACGTGAATAGAAAAGATGAACTGATAGCGAAGTTTCAGAAGCGGCAGGCCACGTTTGGTATCATCGGCATGGGCTACGTCGGGCTGCCAGAGGCGGTCGCCTTTGCCGAAGCAGGCTTCCAGGTGATCGGCATAGACGTGGATGAGGCGAAGGTAGCGATGCTGAACCGGGGCGAAAGCTACGTGGAAGATGTGCCGGAGAGCCAGCTACGGCCGTTAATCGAAAGCGGTAAACTGCGGGCCAGCACCAATTACGCTGACCTGAAAGGGGCAGACGCCGTCTCGATCTGTGTGCCTACGCCGCTGCGGAAGACAAAAGACCCCGATGTTTCCTATATTATTAACGCCACCGACAGCCTGGTCGCCGAGGGGGGCGGCGGTTCCGGCCGCCTGGTCGTGTTGGAATCTACCACCTATCCCGGCACGACCGACGAGTTGATCCTGCCCAGGTTGCAGGAAAACGGCGACGCGGTGGGCGAGAATTTCTTCCTGGCCTTTTCGCCGGAGCGCATTGACCCCGGCCGGACTGATTACACCTTCCACACCACGCCGAAGGTGATCGGCGGGGTGACGCCCGCCTGCGTGGAGGTGGCTCTGGCGCTGTATGGGACGGTGGTGGAGCAGCCGGTCCCGGTGGCCTCCACAGCGGCAGCCGAGATGGTGAAGTTGTTGGAGAATACCTTCCGCGCGGTCAATATCGGGCTGGTGTACGGGGAGCTGCCCTACATGATCCTGCCCAT
>CAYONK010000623.1:1966-3066 GCA_964405285.1 uncultured Ardenticatenaceae bacterium | reverse complement strand
CCGGAGATGGGATTCATCACCCCCAGGCAGTTGGGGCCAATGATCCGCATATTGCCCCGGCGCGCTTCTTCCATGATGCGGCGCTCCAGCTCGACACCTTCCGGCCCAATCTCTTTGAAGCCGGCCGAGATGACAATGGCCCCTTTCACCCCCGCCTCTACACATTCGCGGATAATGTCGGGCACGGCCGGCGCAGGCGTGACGATCACGGCCAGGTCCACTTCATCGGGGATGTCGGACACACTGGGGTAGGCTTTGATGCCGAGGATGCTGCGCCGCTTGGGGTTGACGGGGAAGATAGCTCCGCCAAAGGAGGTTTTCATCAGATTCCAGACAATGGTCCGGCCGACGCTTCCCTCTTTTTCGGTTGCGCCAATGACGGCAACGCCTTTTGGTTTGAAGATCACGTCTAAAGCGTGTGGTTCGTAACGTAGTAAGTTAGCTGTTTTATCTCGAATAACATTGCTCATATGGTTTTGTCTCCTGCGTGTGAGCCTCTGCGGCGGATCCGCCGCCTGATAGCCAGTTATAAATTCTTCAAAACGCGCTTTTTTTCAGACGCGCTAATCCGTTTGTGGTCTTCTAAAATATCCAGAACCTGGCGGATGGTCATAGCGGCGTGTAGCCGGTAGCCATCGGCGAGCAAGTTGGCTACGCCGCCTTGCTCGCGGTCTACCAGGACGACGGCATCACCTACTTGCAGCCCGGCCGCTTTGAGGGCGACGATAGCCTGCAAAATGCTGTCGCCGGAGGTGATAAGGTCGTCGAGGACAACGGCCGTTTGCCCAATCTGAAACGCCCCCTCAATCCCCTTGCCCGTGCCATAGCTCTTGGCCGTTTTGCGCGGGTAGATGAGCGGTTTCTCCATTGCCAGGCAAACGGCCGTTGCCAGCGGCAGCCCGGCCAGCGGCGCAGCGGCTACCAGGTCGAACTCAAGGTTGCTCAGGAGTTGGCGGTAAACGGCCGTTGCCAGCCGCAGCGCCGACGGGTGCGAGACCAACATCCGCAAATCCAGGTAGATCGGCGACATAATGCCGCTGTGCAGGCGAAACTGCCCCAGGCGCACCGCGTCTATCTCAAACAAAGTCAGGGCAAACTGT
>CAYONK010000623.1:0-1956 GCA_964405285.1 uncultured Ardenticatenaceae bacterium | reverse complement strand
TGTTCCAGATCAGGTTCCGGTAAATCCATCGTACCCCCTTTTTAATAGTCAATCGTCAATGGTCAATCGTCAATCGTCAATGGCTGGCCGGGTGGTTTGGGCGACGAAGGTGTTGTAGGCCAGCAGCAGGCGTTGGGCAATGGGGCCAGGACGACCGTCCCCGACCCTCTGCCCATCAATCTGCGTTACCGGCAAAACCGCCCGCGACGAGCCGGTGAGAAACGCCTCGTCCAATGCGCCAATCTCGCCGCGTTGGACCGGTTCCAGATGTAAAGGGATGCCCAATTGGGCCAACAAGTCTAACACAATCCGGCGTGTCACCCCTTCCAGCACGCCGCTCCCGGCAGTGTAGACGACACCGGCGCGGACGCCGTAGAAGTTGGTGCTGGTCCCTTCCAGGATACACCCCTGCGCGTCGTGGAGCAGGTATTCATAAACGCCTGCCTGTCCGCTGGCAGTGTAGCGGCGGCGGTTTTGGGCGAAATCGGCCGTTTTGGCCAACGGCCGTTCCCGCGCCAGATCATCCACCAGGGCCACCGCCACCCCATTCTCGTACAGTGCCAGCGGGGGTGGCGTGAAGGGCATCAACGCCAGCAGCACCCGGCTCTCCGTTCCTAAACTGTGGGCCGGACCGGCCAACACATCAAAGCGCACCCGCGCCTCTGGCCGATGGTAGGCGGCGCAGGCGGCGTGCAGCGCCCGGCGCAGCGCCATCTCGTCCAACTGGTACGACCAGCCGAGCAGCGCCATCGAACGCTTCGTCCGTTCGATGTGGGCGTCCAGGTATAAAAATTGGTTATGATTAAAGGTGCGTAAAGCAGAATAGACGCCAAGCGCCAGACCGGTATACAATTCATCGAAGGAGTGCGCTTCTGGCGGCACGGGCAATGACTGAAGGCCAACGGCCGTTACCGCAAAAAGCTGCACATCCTGCGCCTGACTCATAGGCAATAATTGTACTACAAATTGGGCAAGTTGCCTGTTGCCTGTTGCCGGTGGCCGGTGGCCGGTAATCACTGGCAACAGGCCACTGGCAACCAGCAACCAGCTACCAGCAACCAGCTACCAACCATGACTAACCTCCTCCAACTCTACCCTCTCCCGACGGCGGAACGGCCGTTAACCAACCTCTATCTCGACCACAATTTGCGGGAATTGGCGGCGGGGCGGGAACGGCCGTTTGTCGTTGCCAATTTCGTCGCCAGCCTGGATGGGCGCATCGCCGTGCCCCATCCCAAAGGCGGCCTGACTGTGCCGAAAAACGTGGCCAACGAGCGCGATTGGCGGCTCTTTCAGGAATTGGCCGCCCAGGCCGACCTGATCATCAGCAGCGGCCGTTATTTGCGCGACTACGCCGACGGCCGCGCCCAGGAGATTCTGCGCGTAGACGACCCGCGCTTCGCCGATTTGCGCGACTGGCGAGCGGAGCAAGGTCTCAAGCCACAGCCAGACATCGCCATCCTCAGCGGCAGCCTGGACTTCCCCATCCCGGAGGCGCTGACGGCGGGTGGGCGCAGCGTCATCGTCTTCACCAAAGCGGGAGCCGACCCAAATCGCGTCCGCGAGCTTGAAGCGCAGGCTGGGCGAGTCATCATCGCGGGCGAACGGCAGGTCGAAGGAACGCGGCTGGTGCGGGCGATGGGCGAATTGGGCCACCGCCTCGTCTACTCCGCCGCCGGGCCAAAAATCCTCCACCTGCTCCTGGCCGATGACGCGCTAGACCGCCTCTACCTGACGCAAACCGGCCGGCTGCTTGGCGGCAATCCCTTTGCCACGATTGTGGATGGGGCGTTGTTGGAAACGGCCGTTGACCTCCACCTCCACACCCTCTACTACGATCCGGCCGGGCTAGACGGGCACGGCCAACTCTTCGCCGCCTATGAGCGGTAGCTGGTAGCTGGTGGCTGGTGGCTGGTGGCTGGTGGCTGGTGGCTGGTGGCTGGTGGCTGGTGGCTG
>CAYONK010000622.1:0-3072 GCA_964405285.1 uncultured Ardenticatenaceae bacterium | reverse complement strand
GCAGACTTCCAGCAGGTCTTTCATCACAAGAGCGTTTGAGAAATCGTTGGAGGCAGGAAAGCAGATGGCGGTCATGAAACAATTGGCGATAACGAGAGCCAGCCTCGAATCCCAATCATGGACTGGTGCGCCTGCCCGCAGCGCGGACGGTTGGCATGACATAGCGTGGCATAAAGTCACCCGCGCCGTGAAACGACTGCAAACTCGTATTGTGTCCGATGCGGGCATCGGCGGCCATTCAGGAAGGGAGATGGGGCAAGGTCAAAGCCCTGCAACGTCTCCTGACCCGCTCGTTTAGCGGCAAAGCACTGGCCGTGCGACGAGTGACCGAAAACCAGGGCAAACGTACCGCAGGCGTGGACGGCGTCTTATGGTCAACGCCAGAAAGTAAGAGAAAAGCAATCGAGACATTGCAACAACGCGGCTACCACGCCCAACCACTGCGGCGAGTGTCCATCCCCAAGAAAAACGGCAAACAGCGTCCATTGAGTATTCCGACAATGAAGGACAGAGCGATGCAAGCTCTCTACAAGCTGGCGCTCGACCCCATTGCCGAGACGAGGGGCGACCCGAATTCCTATGGATTTCGCACCGCACGCAGCACAGCAGACGCCACTGAGCAATGTTTCATAGTCTTGAGTAGAAAGCAATCGGCGCAATGGATATTGGAAGCGGACATCGCCAGTTGTTTTGACAAAATCAGTCACCAATGGTTACAAAGCCATATCCCCATCGAAACGCGCATTTTGCAACAATGGCTGCGAGCCGGCTATATAGACCGAAAGGGATTCAGCTACACCGAAGAAGGAACGCCACAGGGTGGAATCATCTCGCCGGTGCTGATGAACTTGACGCTGGACGGCCTGGAAGCAGAATTGCGGGAGCAGGAATCGGGACGCAAACGACCGGGGGTACACCTGGTTCGCTACGCTGACGATTTCATCATCACTGCCCATGATGAGGCGATACTGGCAGAAACCATTCAACCGACGGTGACGCGATTTTTGGGAGAACGTGGACTACAACTTTCAACCAGCAAAACCCATATCACCCATTTACAAAACGGCTTCGATTTCCTCGGACAAACGATCCGCAAATTCCATGACAAGCTCATCATCCGACCAAGCAAAGAGAGTGTGCAGCGATTCTTGGACAAGATACGGCGCACCATTCAAACACAGACACATGTAACGGCGGGCGAACTGATAGCGACGCTCAACCCCATCATCCGAGGGTGGGCAAACTATCACTGCCATGTCGTGAGCAAACGTATCTTTATCAGCCTTGAACGGCACATCTTCGCGGCCATCTGGCGCTGGGCGCGTCGTCGTCACCCACAGAAATCAGCCAAATGGATTCGCCAACGCTACTTTCGGGTATGCGGACAGCGACAGTGGTGCTTTTTCGGCTTCATCAACCAGGATAGAAAAGGGAACAAGCAGCCAATCTATCTCGTGTCACTGGGGAAAATTCCCATCCAACGACACACCAAGATAAAATCAGCAGCAAACCCTTATGATCCGGTCTGGGAGACCTATTTTGAGCAGCGATTAGACCAAAAGATGCTTAACCATCTGGCGGGCAAAGAATCACTGCGTCAATTGTGGTTTGAACAGCGGGGAATCTGTCCGGTGTGTGAGCAGAAAATCACGACACAAACAGGCTGGCACAGTCATCACATCATTTGGCGGGTCAATGGCGGCGGCGAGGGCATGGATAACCGGGTTCTCTTACACCCAACTTGTCACAAGCAGGTACATAGTCGTGGTATACCGGTTGAAAAACCGCGTCTTGTTCGGCAAGGCGTTTGAAAGGCTTGAGCGGTATGCGGTGAAAGTCGCACGTACCGTTCTGAGGGGAGGGAGTGGCAGCAATGCCACTTCCTTACCCGACCAGGTGACGCTGGCGCGAGTCCTCGGAAGGCTTGCGTCTTGGCTCCGGTTGAGGCTTTGGGCAACCGCGCCAGCGCACCTGACGGTGGCGTTAGGGCGGGCTGCTACCCAGTCATTTTTGCAGGTTTTTGGTCGTAGTTCTTTGCCAAAATGGTGGCCGGTTCTCGTGGTGCAGGTTGGGCGAGGTTTTGGAGAGTGGCAAAAGGTTTGGAAGGGAAACGGCCGTTTGCTTTGCGGTCAATCTTTCGAAGGCACGTGCCCGGTCAGGGCTTTGGTTGAAGAAGCGCAAAGTTGAGGCCGGTTGACACGGATAGCTTGTACATGTAAGCATCAGCAATTTGAATAGCCTGTGCAGGAAGCGGATGTTGCTCCCGAAACATAAGTGCTAGAAGATGGATTACGCTGAGATTCGTGTGTCCCCTGTGTCTCAAAATAGGTGCCGCACTGTGTTGAACCCATCGTAACACCTGTGATTTGTGTAGCACCACTTATATAGGTATCCTTTTTGTACGCGCTTGAAATTTGGTGCCAGTAACCACAATTATTGTAGGTTTTTACTTGGGCCACTTGAAAGTAAGGTGTGTCACTGAGATAATCACTATAGACATTTCCATAAAAGGTGGACCCAGATTTGCTAGTCCACGATGTGCCGTAGAGTTGTCCACCAGTGGAATCCGTCCAAACGCCACTATTAGCCAGAGGATAAACTACATCTTCTCTTTCGGCGGTTGTAGAGTTAACGAGAAACATTTGGGCTACAACAGTATGGACTGATTTAATCCCATCAAAAAAATCACTGAAAACATAGTATCCTTCTGAAGCTTCATTTCCTACACCAAGTGCAAAATAAGCAGAGGCTACTATCGTTTGTTCCCCAACATCATCTATTAGCCAGCTCAAATCAGTAAGTCCATGCTCAGGCATATTCGGAGGCAACTCAATAACAATGTCTAAGTAGCTAATCGGAGCCTCCAGAGCAACGATCACATTTCCCTGATCATACAGTGACTGGAGCATTGCCGGTTCCACTTCGTTGAATTTTGTTTCATGAATGTACACTGCGAGCAGTTGAGGATGCTCATTAATGAATCGATACAACTGTTCTTTCTCGGACACCTTGACAATACCTAGTACCGTAACTTTCTAAAAATGAGGGGTGAGGTTATCCTTGAGGAATGGA
>CAYONK010000621.1:0-3078 GCA_964405285.1 uncultured Ardenticatenaceae bacterium | reverse complement strand
AGCTGACAAAAAAGGAATAGACATTCCACAGGGGGATGAGGAAGCGGCGGCGGGTTTCGTCGCCGGTGTGGTAGCCGAAGCGCAGGTTTTGCTCCGGCTTGCAGGAGGCGTAAAGCCAGCGCATGGTGTCAGCCCCCATTTTGTCGGCCGCCTCGTTGAATTCGATCATGTTGCCCCAGGATTTATGCATCTCACGGCCGTCTTCGGCGTGCAGCGTGGCATAACCGAACAAGTTCTTGAACGGACCCACCCCATCAGCCATGAGCGTGCTTTGCGCCAGCAGGCTGTAGAACCAGTTGCGGAACTGGCCGGGGAAGCTCTCGCTGATCCAGTCGGCCGGATACCATTTCTCCCAATAGGCGCGGTCTACGCTGTAATGGAGCGTGCTGATGCCGACAATACCGGCGTCCAGCCAGGGATTGCCCACATCCTTGATCCGCTCCACCGCTGCGCCGCACTCTGGGCAGGCGATTTTTACCGCGTCAATGAAGGGGCGATGGGGTGTGTGGCCGTCGAACGTCTCCCAGCCTTCCACTGCCCGTTCTTCTAGCTCTTCGCGGCTGCCGACGACGTGGAAATGGCCGCATTCGCCGCACTCGTAGATGGGCAGGGCCAGGCCGTAGTAGCGCTTCTTGCTGATCATCCAGTCGTGCATGTTCCGCAGCCAATCCTGCTCCCGGTCGTAGCCGAAGCTGGGATACCAGTTGGCCTGGTCTACGGAATCCATGATCTGGTAGCGGAAGCTGGCCGCTTTTTCTTCCGGCGTCACTTCGGCGCGGGGTTTGTCGTAGAGTTCGCCCATGTGGATGAACCATTCATCCACCAGCCGGTAGACCAGTTCGCTGCTGCAACGCCAGCAATGGGGATAGCGGTGGAGGTAGCGCTGCTTGCGATAGTAAACGCCCTTCTCTTGCAGGTTGGTGAAGATCGCCTCGGCCACGTCGTGGGCCGATTGGCCGGTGAGCCAGGCGAAGCTCTCTTTGTAGATACCGTTTTCGTCCAATGGGGCGATAACTGGCAGGTTGAACTCTTTGCCCAGTTCAAAGTCTTCGGCGCCGCAGCCGGGGGCGATGTGGACGATGCCCGTGCCTTCGTCCTCGCCCACCTCTTTCCAGGCGATGACCCGGTGGATATACTCTTTTTCGCTAAAGGCGGATTGGGCGGCCGGCAGTTCATCAAACGGGCCGCTGTATTGCCAGCCGAGCATCTCTTCGCCCTTGAGTTTGCCCACGACTTCATTGTTTTTGCCGATGAGGGTGTTTTTCATCGCCCCTTCGGCCAGGTAGTAGGTCCAGCCATCTTCGGCCTGGACTTTGACGTAGGTGAGTTCCGGGCCGACGGCGGCGGCGACATTGCTGGTGAGCGTCCAGGGGGTGGTGGTCCAGACGAGTAGGGCTTCGTTTTCGCGGCCGAGCAGGGGGAAGCGGACGAAGACGGAATCGTGGGTGACTTCCTGGTAGCCTTCGGTGACGATTTCGTGCTGGCTGATGCCGGTTCCGCAGCGGGCGCACCAGGGCATGACGTCGGTCCCTTTGTAAATCCAGCCGTTGTCGAAGCATTTACGCAGGAAGGCCCAAATCTGGTAGTTGTTTTCGTCGCTGAAGGTGAAGTAGGAGCCGCCCATCTGGGGCATGCCTAGCTGGCCGATGACTTGCTCCACCGTGCCGGTGACGGGGCCTTTTGGCCCTTGCACGGTGACTTGTTGGGTGGGGTCTTCGGTGAGTTTGTCGCGCAGCATCCGCAGGACTTCGGTGTCGTTCCAGTCCATCCAGTAGCCGAGGCGTTGGGATTGTTCGGTCTGCACGGCGGCGTAGTTGAGGACCTGGTGTTTGCATTCGTTGGTGAATTTGTCCAGGCCGAAGGTTTCGATTTCGCGCTTGCTGTTGAAGCCGAGCCGCTTTTCGACGTTGACTTCGACCCAGAGGCCCTGGCAGTCGAAGCCGTTTTGCCAGCGCTGGTTTTTGCCGAGCATGGCGTGGTAGCGTTGGTAGAGGTCTTTGTAGGTGCGCCCCCAGGCGTGGTGGACACCCATGGGGTTGTTGGCGGTGATGGGGCCGTCAATGAAGCTGAAGATGCCGTGTTCGGCTTCGCTTTGGGCGCGGAGGCGGCGCAGTTCGTTGAAGGCGTCGCTGTCGCGCCAGAATTTGAGGATGTTTTGTTCGAGTTGGACAAAGTCTACTTTGTTGGATGTGTCTTGGAAGGTCATGGATGTCTCCGATTTGGGATTTGGGTGGTGAAACGGCCGTTGGCGCTTACAGATTAAGTATGTTCTGTTGGTTCCCACTCAGGTAGCCAGAGTACAGGCAGCTTTTCTTGTAACGCATTGACCAGCTTTTGATCTGCCGTGATGAAAGGGCAACTTTCTTGCAGGCTCAGGGCAACGTAAAGTGAATCATAGACGGTTCTTTTGTAGTTGGTAGCAATCGTGTAGGCTCTTTCAAGCAACGTGGCTGACGGGAAAATTGTTAGATCTAATTCGCCAAAGAGAGCCAGTATTTCGTGTGCATCTCTATCGCTCAAACCCTGAAACTGTTGTTTTTTCCAGACAATGTTCCCGATTTCGGCATAGAGCAAATCCGGTGCGTATAGTAATAACTTCCCATTTTGATACAGCGTCAGAATCTGGTTTGCTTCTTCTGAATGCGGCTCTGGGATAAACCACTTGATAACGATGCTGCTATCTACGACAAGCCTGTTCATGCTCAACGCTCTCTATCCTCACGAATGAGTTCGACGCTGTCAGGCATGACACCATAGGTTTGCTGCAAACGCTCTCGTAAAGTTGAGATCTGACTGATAGTATCCCGCCGTTGCTGCTCCATTTGTTGGTAAATTTGCCATGTTTCTAGCAGCTTTTCTAGTACACCCTCCATGTTCTTCAGTTCGCTGGCTTGAGCAATTTGTTGGAGTTGTATATATACCTTGTCTGAAATAGTTAAGGTTTGACTCATGATAAAAATCCTTATCCACCTCGCTCGTAATTAATTTGATGGACGCTAACGGCCGTTAACCCATCCCCCTCCCTCACCATCCGCGTCGGCCAACCCTGGCTGTCCAGCCACAGGGTCCGCGCCTGGC
>CAYONK010000620.1:0-3083 GCA_964405285.1 uncultured Ardenticatenaceae bacterium | reverse complement strand
GTTCGCAATTCATCCAGCGCGTCGAACGGGACATCGGCCTCAGCCTGCGCATTCTGGACGGCGAGCGGGAAGCCTATTACGGTGTCCTGGGGGCGTTGAACGAAGTGCCGCTGCACAATGGCTACGTCATGGACCTGGGCGGCGGCAGCGCCCAGATCAGCGCCGTCGCCGACCGCCGCTTCCAGCGCGGCCAATCCTTCCCCCTGGGCGCGTTGGCCCTGACGGAACGCTTCATCACCAACCGGGAGGAGCCGCCAGACCCGGCTGAGTTAAAGGCGGTTCGCAAGGAAATCACCCGCCATCTGCAAACAGCGGATTGGGTCCAACCCCTCAGCGAAGGCCAACAATTCGTCGCGCTGGGCGGCACGATGCGCAACCTGGCCAGCATGGCCGCCGCCCGCCACAACCACCCCCTCAACACCCTGCACGGCTACCGCCTGCATCGGGACGATCTGGCCCAATCCATCGAAGAACTGGCGACGCTCCCCCTGAAAAAACGGCAAAAACTTGCCGGTCTCAGCAGCGACCGCGCCGACATTATCCTGCCTGGCGCGCTAGTCTTCCAGGCGTTCATGGACGCCCTGGGAGCCGAGGAGATCACCGTCTCCGTCAATGGCCTGCGGGAAGGGCTGTTCTTTGAATACTTTTGGAACCATCTCCATTACCCGGTGGTGGACAATGTGCGCCGCTACGGGGTGCTGAACATGGCCCGCACCTACCGCTACGACAAGCGCCACGCCAGCCATGTCCGCTATCTGTCCGGCCGCCTCTTCAACCAGATCGCCCCCCTCTACGACTATGGATTGGCCGAACGAGAACTGCTGGACGCCGCCGCGCTGCTCCACGACCTGGGCACCATCATCAGCTACAACGACCATCACAAACATTCGCAAACGTTGATCATCAACAGCGGGCTGCCCGGCTTCACGCCGCGCGAGACGGCGCTCATCGCCCTGCTGACGCGCTACCATCGCAAAGGGACGCCCAGCCTGGACGGCTACGAAAACGTGATGCGCGCTGGGGACGACAAATTGCTGCTGCGCCTGAGCGCCATCTTGCGTCTGGCGGAGTTCCTGGAACGCGGGCGCAACGCCACCGTAGACGACGTGACCGTTTTGCTGGACGACGAGACGCTTTACCTGACGCTGCTGGCGGACGAATATCCGGCGGTGGAGATGTGGGAGACGGAGCGTTATGCCCTCAGTCTGGTGGAGGAGGCGTTTGACCATCGCGTGGTCCTGAAAAGCACGGCCGTTCCCGACATCTGGTTTGAAGCGGCGCAATGACAACGGCCGTTCTCCCCTTCCTCAAATGGGCCGGCGGCAAACAACGGCTGCTGCACCAATATGAAGCGCATCTGCCGCCGCTGGAGGCCATCAACCGTTATTACGAGCCGTTCATCGGCAGCGCCGCCCTCTTTTTCCACCTGCGCCCGCCCCAGGCCACCCTGTCTGATTGCAATGAGCAGTTGATTGAGGTGTATGCGATGGTGCAGCGGGAGGTAACGGCCGTTATCGCCGCCCTCCAAACCCACCAAAACGACGCCGACTACTACTACGCCATCCGCGCCCAAAACCCGCAAAGCCTGACCGGGCCGGAGCGGGCCGCCCGCCTGATCTACCTGAACAAGACCTGCTACAACGGCCTCTACCGCGAGAACAGCCGGGGGGAGTTCAACGTGCCCTTTGGCCGCTACAAACGGCCGAAGATTTGCGACGAGCCGCGCCTGCGGGCCGCCTCGGCCGCATTGCAAGGGGTGGAGTTGGTGGCGCGGGATTTTGAATGGGTGGGGGAAACGGCCGTTGCCGGCGACTTCCTCTACTTCGACCCACCCTACGCTCCGCTGACGACCACCAGCAACTTCACCAGCTACCACCGGCACGGCTTCGACGCCGCCGACCAGCGCCGTCTGGCCCAGACGATTGACGCATTGACGGCGCGAGGCTGTCGCGTTATGTTAAGCAATTCCAGCGCCCCACTCATCTACAACCTCTACGACCGGCCGCCCTACCGCCTGATCGAAATCCAGGCGCGGCGGGCGATCAACAGCAAGGGAAACGGCCGTGGGCCGGTGAAGGAACTGCTGATCCTGAATTATCCGTGAGCCGAGGGTAGCACGCAGGAAAGGGGATTTTGAGGTCAGTGGCATTGCCCATAGAATCGTTTGTATGACGAGAAAGGTGTTGCAGCTAATTGGGGCAGCGTTGATTATGCTATTAGGTGGCTGCGGCAATGGCGTGGCCGCACCGGCCGAGGCCATTGCTCAGGAGGAAGCCCTCACGAGGCCGCCACTAGCCACCGCCAGCCCGCTGCCACCTACCACTGCCGCGCCGCCCGCCACGCCTACGCCGCCCCCCACCAGCAGCCCGACGCCGATCATCCCCACCGAAACGCCAAGCCCCACGCCAACGCCAACAGCCACGCCGCGCTTCCAACCCGCCTTCCCGCTGACGATCAACGCGCCCTATCTGGAATCGCCGCCCGCCACCGTGCCCTGCGAGGGCGAGGGGCTATTCTTCCGCAGCCAGTTTCCCAGCCGGGTGGCCGGACCCTGGCGCAGTTATCACGTCTATTTACCGCCGTGTTATGGGGAAAACGGCCGTTCCTACCCCACCCTCTACCTCCTCCCCGGCTCCATCCAGGAGGATGACCAATGGCTCAACCTGGGGCTGGCCTGGCACGCGGCCGGAGGGATTTTAGACGGCCGTTATCCCCCCTTCATCGCCATCATGCCCGCCGCCAACCCGCTGGGTAACAACCTCTCCGGCGGCCCCTACAGCCTGGAAGCAGTCATCGTCGAAGAACTGATCCCCTTTGTGGAGGCCACCTATTGCGCCTGGGCGGACCCGGCCGGCCGCAGCATCGGCGGCATCTCCCGCGGCGGCTATTGGGCGCTGATGATCGCCTTCCGCCACGAACACCTTTTCACGGCCGTTGCCGCCCACAGCAGCTCCCTCCGCCTCAAAACCGACCCCGCCCCCTACAACCCCCTGGCAAACTACGCCGACGCCGACCGCAGCCAGATGCGCATCTGGCTCGACTGGGGCGCAACCGACTTCCTCCGGCGTGGCCCGGAAGAGCTA
>CAYONK010000619.1:0-3086 GCA_964405285.1 uncultured Ardenticatenaceae bacterium | reverse complement strand
TCTTCCTCGAAGCGGCCCTGCCCGCCACCCCGCGCCTTCCGGCCGTCTTTTGGCAAGTCCCCTTCCTCGCCGTTAGCTGGTATTGCCTCGTTCAATTTGCCTACCGCTTTCCCACCCTCCCCCCGGCGCTCCGCCGCGAAGCCCGCCTGGTCTCTGTTTTTGTCGGCCTCTACGCCGCCTGGGAGGTTGGTTTTATGTTTCACCGCTATCAGCAGCTCCGTTTAGGCCTGGTTGAATACCGGATTGATTGGACCGATTACCTCCTGCTGGTGGTTCTCTTGCTCGCGCCGCTCATCTTTTTGCACAAAATCATCCACCATTGCCCTGAGCCAGACCGATCCCGCTTCTGGCTGTCCCGCCTCAGCCGCGTCTGGCGCAACCCACCTACACCCGCCTGTCGCGCCCTGTATGATTTCGCCCTGATTTTTCTATTTGTCGCCACCTTAGGCGTCTTCAATCTTCTGCGCACTTATTACCATATCTCTGTCGCCCTGGCCAATGCCTCCATCTCATTCGGTATCTTGATCGCTTTGGCCCTCTTCGCCCTGGCTTACCTCAATCAGCGAGAAGAGACCACCTCGTTCATGGTCAAGCTAGTGGGCATTACCCTGACCACCATGCTTGGTATCCTGGGCGTGGCAGGGTGGATCATCGCGCGCCCTCATATAACCGATTATGCCTATAACCTGGAGACCCCCCGCGCACTGCGGTTTACGCCAACGGCGAATGGCGGCTATGAAATTGCTGCCATTCCCTTTCTTTTTGAGAGCGACCTGGGCCAGAACCTTTATCTGGATGATGGGGCAGAGCGTGAGTGCAGCGAACCATTAGCTTTTCGCTTTCCCTTTTACAATCGGGTGTACGACGTTCTTTATGTCTGCAACGATGGCCTGATCGCCCCCGGCGCGCCAATTCGCTACCGTGAATACCAATACAATTATGGCGCGGGCGCGCCGCTGCTGCTGCCCCTGCTGACCGACCTGGACCCGACCATTAGCGAGGGCGGCGTGTTCGCCCGACAAGAGGAAGAGCGTCTGATTGTCACCTGGGATCGTTTGCGCCTCTATCAACAACCGGAAAAGCAGTTTACCGTGCAGGCCGTTCTCTACGCTGATGGCGACTTTGATTTTGTCTACGCCACCGCGCCGGAAAGTCTTGTTTTTCAGCCCAATGATGACCCTGTCGCCAGCCTTTGGGCGATAGGGGCGCTGCCTGGCGACCGGCAGAGGACGACGCCCAGGATGGCGTTGTTGGATGGCCTAACTCTGGCCGGGACGCCTGTCGTTGGCGGACCGGAGGGGGCGCTGCAAGATTTCTATTTGGAATTTCGCGCCAACTTACAAGGGCTACTGCTCCCGTTGGCCTGGCTCATCCTTGCCGCCAGCGCCTTTATCCTCAGTGGGTTCCCGCTGCTGTTTTATGTTAGCCTGGTACAGCCGCTATACGCGCTGTTGGCCGGGGTGCGGCGCATGGAGGCTGGGGAATATGGGGTGGCTGTTCCGGTGCAGGCCGCTGATGAGATTGGTCTGCTCAGCCGCGCTTTTAACAAGCTCTCCGGCGAATTGGGGAAATTGATTAGCAACCTGGAAGAGCGGGTGGCTGAGCGCACTCAGGAGTTAAATGTGGCTAAATCGGTGGCCGAAGCGCAAAGCGAGCGGGCTGAAGCGGCGGCGGAGGCCAAAACGGCTTTTCTGGCCCACATGAGCCACGAATTACGCACGCCCCTCAATGCTATTCTTGGCTTCAGTGACTTGATGAGCCATGACGCCGATCTCACCCCGCAGCAGCGCAGCCATCTCAATATCATCAACCGCAGCGGGGAACATTTGCTGGCCTTAATCAACGACGTGTTGGATTTCTCCAAAATTGACGCCGCCCGCGTGACGGTGAATGCTGCCCCGTTTAATGTGTGCCGCTTGCTGGATGACCTGATTTCCATGTTCAGCCTGCGGGCAGCGCAAAAGGGGTTGCGTTTGACGGCCGACCTCGATCCGATGCTGCCCGACCTCATCGTGGCTGATCAGAGCAAGCTCCGGCAGATATTGATCAATTTGCTGGGCAACGCGGTTAAATTTACGTCTGAGGGGGAAATCAGCCTGCGTGTTCATCTCACGGCTGAACCAGCAACGCTTCAATTCGTCGTCCAGGATACTGGCTTAGGCATCGCCGCAGAAGATTTAGAGCGGATTTTTGATCCATTTGCGCAAATGCAAATCCCTGACCGGTTGCAGGAGGGGACAGGGCTGGGGCTGGCGATTAGCCGGGAATTTGCCCACCTGCTGGGGGGTGATTTGCGTGTACGCAGCGTCGTGGGGCAGGGCAGCGTCTTTACTCTGGAGTTGCCGCTATGTCTGGCTGACGAGGCAGGAGAAAGGGCGCGTGAAATGCCTGCCGCTCAGGTGGTTGGCTTGTCTGTCGGCCAGCCTACTTGCCGGCTGTTGGTTGCCGATGATGCGCCGACGACGCGCGAGCTGCTGCGGGAGTTGTTGCTGCCTCTGGGGTTTGCTGTGCGCGAGGCAGAAAATGGCCGTCAGGCTGTGGAAATCTGGCGGGCATGGCAGCCCCACCTGATTTTCATGGACATCAATATGCCGGAGATAGACGGCATTGCGGCTACGCGCCAGATTCGCGCCGCTGGCGAGGCTGCGTCTGCGCCGGTGATCGTCGCCATGACTGCCAGCATCTCTCTGGAGGACAGGCAGGTGGCGCAATAGGCTGGCTGCGATGATTTCCTGGTAAAGCCATTTCCCCTGCCCGCGGTGTTGTCTCTGTTGGCTGATCTCTTGGGTGTTGTTTATCTTTACAGCCAGGATCAGGCGCAGACAACGGCCGTTGTTCTGGATGAAACGGCCGTTACCCACCATTTAGCCACACTGCCCCCGGCCTGGCTGATGGATTTGGTGGCAGCAGCGCAGACAGGCGACGTCAGTTGGCTAGATGATCTGCTGCGCGAATGGCCGGATGGGGAAACGGCCGTTGCCGAATATCTGACCGATCTGGCCCATAAATTCGACTTGGCGGCCAACGCCTTAACCCAGGCGCACAAGGAGTAACTGCCATGTCTTTGACCAAAGCCAACATCTTGT
>CAYONK010000618.1:0-3087 GCA_964405285.1 uncultured Ardenticatenaceae bacterium | reverse complement strand
GACCGGCTCGCCATTCCCATTTTTCCTGGACCCGGAGCGGCAGGTGTACCAGGCATTTGGTCTGCAAACGTCTGTATTCCGCTCCTGGATGCCGCAAAATTTGTGGTATTACACGAAGGCGGTGTTGCAAGGGCGAGAGACCTTTGGCAAACGGGGCGATCCGCATCAGTTGGGCGGGGATTTTATTGTGGACAGCCAGGGGGTTGTGCGCCTGGCCCATCCTAGCCGAGAACCGACGGATCGGCCGTCGGCGGAGCGATTGCTCCAGGTATTAGCCGCCACTCGTTAGAGGCGGCCCCGGTGCGGCTCATTGATTTTCGGCTCTTTGATAGTTGGGGTGGCCTTATGCCAGCCCTTATATCACTAAACCTCAGAGAACCATATTTTCGGTGCGAGTTTACCTATGATGGCGCAAGCCCACAATAGCTATGGATAACGAGAGCAAACAATTCATTCAAGCGATCCACGACAGCCCACCGCGCGTCGTCTTCGTCACAGCCGGGGCAGGGACGGAGGCGCTTTCTTGCCTGCTCGGCGTGGCCGGGGCGACGCGCACCCTGCTGGAGGCGTTGGTCCCTTACAGCGAGGCCAGCTTCGACGATTTCCTGGGGCAGAAGCCCCGCCAATACGTCGCCGACGAGACGGCCCGGCTGCTGGCCGGCCGCGCCTACACCCGCGCCCGCTGGCTGGCCAGCGAAGGGCCGCTGCTAGGGCTGGCCTGCACCGCCACCATCGTCACCGACCGGCCGAAACGGGGAGAACATCGCGCCCACGTCGCTATCTGGCAGCCGGCGCGGCTGATCAGCTACACCCTGCACCTGGCCAAGGGGCTGCGCGACCGGAGCGGCGAGGAGGCGCTGGTGAGCCGGGTTATCCTCAACAGCCTGGCGCGGGCTTGCGGCCTGGAAGAGCAACTCCCCCTCGCGCTCACGGCCAAGGATTGCCTGACAGAGACGGTGTATGATTTTGCCGGGATGGTGAACCGGTTGCAGCGGGGGGAGGTGGACTATTTTGGGGTGCATGATAACGGCCGTTTGCGCACCAGCGACGCCCATCCCCAGGTTCTCCTCTCCGGCAGCTTTAACCCGCTGCACGAAGGACATCTGGACCTGGCCCGCGTTGCGGCGCAGGTGTTGGGCAAGCCGGTCGCTTTTGAGCTGGCCGCCCGCAACGCGGACAAACCACCCCTGCCTGCGCCAACCGTATTGTACCGGCTGGCCCAATTTGCCGGGCGTTACCCGGTCTACGTCAGCCAGGCGGCGACGTTTGTGGAGAAGGCGCAAATTTATCCGGGGGCGACGTTTGTGGTGGGGTACGACACGGCCGTTCGCCTGCTACAACCCCGCTTCTACGGCCACGACCCGGCCAATCTGCGGGCAGCGCTGGCGGCGATTCAGGCGCAGGGCTGCCGCTTTCTGGTGGCCGGTCGCCTGCACGCTGACGCCCAATACCACCCGCCCGACGACCTGGCTCTCCCGCCCGACTGCGCCGACCTCTTCCTCCGCATCCCGCCGGACCAATTCCGCCGCGACATCTCCTCGACAGAACTGCGCCAGCGGGGTGAGAAAGGCAGTCGTTAACAGTTAACTGTTGACTGTTAACGCTGTACGGCAACGGCCGTTCCCAACACCACCGAGTCCCCACCGGCCAACAATCCCAATCTTTCGCCCGTCACCGGATTGTAGAGGCCGACGACGAGTTGGTAGCTTCCGGCCGGGGCATGGGCGGCGACGGGAATAGCGTAGGAGTCTACGATCACCTCGCCCGGCCGCCAGGAAGGGGTGGGGCGGGTATTGCCCACCGGCTCATTGTCCTGCTGCCCCCAGAGAAAATTCTCCGATTCGGCGTTAAACGTCTCGCCCATCAGGTGGGTGAAGACCTTGTACTGCGTGGTGATGGGTTCGTCCGTTTGCCAATAGAGCGTTAGCGGCAGCGGTTGGCCGGGCGTGGCCCGGTCGGTCGCCAGATCGTAGCCGAGCAGGCGGAGGCCATTGGCAAATTGGGCAGCCTGCGGCTGGCTGATGGTCACATCCTCCGGCGTGAGGAAGGCGAGATTGCGCTGCCGCACGGTGAGATGCCCGAAGTGGATCATCTCCCCACCGCAGTTGAGCAGGCAAAACTTGTATGGGCCGGATGGCGCGTCTGGCGGCACAGTGAAGGCGACTTCTTTGCGGATGATCCCCGCATCGGAGGCTAGGTCTTCGGGCACGAGGCGGACCAGGGTGTATTCCCAGGCGCGGCCAGTCTGGTCTGTCAGGCTGATTTCCATGCTGTGGCTGTCGGCGGCGACGCGCCAATTGCGGTAGTAGTAGAGCGCCAGGTGGATGGTGTCGCCGCTGCGATAGGTGCGGCTGGGCAGGTCGTAGCCGAGCAAGTGCATCCCGTTTTTGACGACGGAGAAGGTGGGGAATTGGGGCGCGGCCCCATCGGCCACCCGTTGGATGGAGGCTGCTCGTTCCGGGGTGCGGGCGTAGAAGCGGAGCAGTTTGTCGCCGTATTCGTAGCTGGTAACGGCCGTTGCCCGCGCTTCTAGCCAATCGGGCATCGCCCCCTGTGGGTCTGTTGCCTGGGCATAGGGTGTGCCGACCAGCCAGAGGCCGCTGCTGTTTTCCCAGAGGGGGGTGAGGTAGGAAACGGCCGTTTCCGGCGTCACCTGCCACAGATGGGGCACACCCGACCAGTCTCCAGGGTAATGGTAGGCAAAAATCGGCCAATCGGGGTCACTGTAGAGGACGACGGCGTCGGTCGGTCCGGCGTAGGCGCGCAGGGTGTGGGCCAGTGCTTTGTAATCGTCGCGCAAGATACGGCCGGCGTGGTAGCCGCGCAGGCCGAGCAAGGAGACGGCCAGCACGACGCCGCTCAGGGCCAGGGCCAGCGGCCAACGCCGCCCAACGCCGAATCGCGCCAGCCCCCAGGCCAGTAGCAGGGCATAGTAGCCGGTGAAGATGACCAGATAGCGCGGGTCGAAGGGGGGCGCGTAGGCCCCAGCTTTGGGGATGGTGACGTAAATGACGACGCCGATGGGGATGAGCAGCCCGGCGAGCAGCAGCGTCAGGTCACGCCCGACGCGCCAGTCCTGGCGGGCGG
>CAYONK010000617.1:0-3089 GCA_964405285.1 uncultured Ardenticatenaceae bacterium | reverse complement strand
CCTGGCTTGAAATTTCTCGCTCAGGATGCGTAAAACGACCTGAGAGAGCTGCTCCACATCCAACACCTGGGAAGTCGCCCGGCCATAGTCGCGCACAACCTGGCCGGGATTGAAGCTCTCGCCAAAGAGGTAACGATAGGTCAACGTTTCCACCCGGCCATACAAAGGTTGGTACAGCAGGAAACTGGCGATGATGGCAACGGCCGTTGCTACCACCGTCGTGGATAGCCGATCCTGTGTCAGACGCAAGACAAATACGATCAGCGCCGTCAGGGGCAAAGCGGTCAGCAAGAAGACCAGCAGATAAACAGCGCTGCGCCGAATCTGCGCCCGCACATCAAAAAGGCGATGCGACGAAATGGCATACACCAAACCGACGGCGCCGACAAAGCGGACGATCTGACCGGCAATTGTCAGACCGGTGAAGCGCAAGAAAATCATCGCCTCGCCGCTGAAGACGATAAGCAGCGCCACCAGCCAGAAGAGCAGGCGATTGGCGTGCCAGGGAAAGGCGGTGCGACGAAAATCGCGCCAGGTACGCAGCCAGATGATGCTGCCCAGGGCGAACCAGGTGAGAAAGGAGATGACGCTGCTGACGGTGAAAGCCGCCCAGGTGGAGGCCGGAAATGGGCGAAAAATCTGGTTGGGGACGAAGAGGTCAACCAAAATGGTGGCCAGGATGGCCAGCCCGGCCGGGATGAGGAAGCGCTCTTGATTGGGCCAACTGACAAAAACGGCCGTTGCCATCCCCAAAAACATCGTCCCCACCAGCAGCGCCTTCATCGGCAAGTTGGCCGATAGGCCGCTGATTGGCGCAAAAAAGATCAGGAAGGCCCAGGTAATCGAAGCGCAGAGAAAGGCCAACGTCCAGCGCAACGCAATTTCCTGCGGGCTGCGGCGCAAAAACAGAGCCACCAACAACATGGTGTAACCTACGGCAGCAGCCAGAGGCAAGGTGGAAAGGAGTTCTGATTCTGTCATCTGTCTTAGCCCAATACGGTCAGGGGTATTGTAACGGCCGTTTCCTCCAGCGACAATGAAGAAGACCAGATTAAAAGTCACGCCCACATATGACAGTTCACCGAGAATAGCGTAACATTACCCTCATGAAGGCTATCGAACCTTTGCCACTTCACCCACCCCTTTGCGCCTTTGCGTTAAAAATTCAGGAGAAGCCATGCAAAACCTTTCCTTTCCCCGACTTTTTCAATTGATCTTATTGACTGGCCTGCTGCTGGTAACGGCCGTTTCCCTCAACGCCCAACGCGACGACCCCGCCGCCATCCCCCCGCCAAACACCGTCACCATCGCCGGAACCCTGCAACCGGCCGTCGGCTGCTCCGGCTCCTGGAACACCACCTGCGCCGAAAGCCAACTCACCTACGACACCGCCAACGACCTCTGGTGGGCCGTCTTTGACCTGCCCGCCGGAAACTATGAGTACAAAGCCGCCCTCAACGGCAGTTGGGACGACAACTACGGCCGCAACGCCGAATACTACGGCCCCAACATCCCCCTGACCGTGCCCGAAGACGGCCCCGTCACCTTCTGGTACGACCACAAAACCCGTTGGGTCAGTGACGACGTCAACAGCCTGCTCGCCCACCTCGTCGGCGACTTCCAAGACGAATTGGGCTGCGCCGAAGATTGGCAAAGCGACTGTCTGCTCGCCCACCTGCAAGACCCCCAGGGCGACGGCCTCTACCAGTTCATCACCGCCGCCATCCCGCCCGGCGATTATGAGGTCAATCTCGCCTTCGACTTCGGCGCGAATGGCGGCGCGGGCGACCCCATCGCCTTCACCGCCCCGGCCGACGAAGCGCTCATCTTCACCTACGACCCGGCGGCTGACGCGCTGGAAATCAGCACCGGCGACCCCACCTTAGCGGCAACCGCTGCCCCAGCCCAGGCGGGCACACTGCCACCCCCCGTCGTGCCCGTGCCCGACCTCGTCGTCGTGCCCGGCACAATTCAGAGCGTCCTCGGCTGCCCCGGCGATTGGCAGCCCACCTGCGAAGTGACCGCTCTGCCTTTTGTCGAGGAAGACCAGCTTTGGAGCGCCACCTTCGACCTCCCGGCCGGTTCCTATGAGTACAAAGTGGCCCTGGACGGCAGTTGGGGCGTCAACTTCGGCCAGGACGCCCAGCGCGACGGGCCGAATATCCCGCTGGTGTTGGAGGAGGAAACGGCCGTTTCCTTCTACTTCTCCAACCAAACCGGCTGGATCGCCGACAGCGTCAACGAACTCATCGCCAGCGTCTACGGCAGCTTCCAGAGCGAACTCGGCTGCGCCGACGACTGGCAAGCCGACTGCCTGCGCGGCTGGCTGCAAGACCCCGACGGCGACGGCATCTTCATCTTCCAGACCGTTTCCATCCCGGCCGGTAGCTACGAAGCCCGCATCGCCTTCAACCGCAGCGAAGAGGGCAGCATCGGCCTGGAAGGCAGCCCCGACGGCGACAACATCCCCTTCGATGTGCCCAACGACGGTGCTCTCATGACCTTCGCTTTCGACTCTCGCGCCAACAGCCTGCGCGTCGCCGCCGGTTCCGGCGCGGGCCAGGGCAACATCAACGAACCCCGCGCCCATTGGGTCGCCGCCGACACCATCGTCTGGAACATCCCCGCCGAAGAAGGCGTGCAATACTTCTTCCACTATGATCCCCTGGGCGGCACCTTCGCCCTCGGCTTCGATGGTTTCACCGGCGGCCAGACTGTACCGCTGACGGTTGATCCGGCCGGCCTCAGCCCGGAAATCGCCGCCAAATTCCCCCATCTCCGCAGCTACACCGCCCTCAAATTCAGCCCCGACGACGCCAGAGTGGCGGCCATCGCCCTCAAAGGACAGATAGCCGTCTCCGCGCAAACGGCCGATGGCGAACTGCTCAACGCCACCGGCCTGCAAATCCCCGGCGTGCTCGACGATTTGTACACCTACGACGGCCCACTCGGCATCACCTGGGAAGGCGACACGCCCACCATCCGCGTCTGGGCGCCCACCGCCCGGACGGTGCGCTTCTTCCTCTACCCCAACGCCGCCACCGAACGGCCGGAAGCGACCCTGCCCATGCGCGTAGACCCGGCCACCG
>CAYONK010000616.1:0-3097 GCA_964405285.1 uncultured Ardenticatenaceae bacterium | reverse complement strand
GGCAAGAGTTTCTCCATCGTAAATGGGTGTGGGTAAGTCGCCTTCGTTGGCGGTGACGGGCAGGCGCACCAGCGCATCCTGGTAGCGGCTCATCCAATAAAGATATTGCTCATCGGCCACGACGTTGGAGCCGAGGTCGGTGTCGTTGCTGCACGCGCCCTCGTATTCGGCGTAGACGGAACGGGTTAGTCCGCCGAAGGCTGGTACGCGGGCGATTTGCGTAGTGGGGTCTTCCATAGGGGCGCGGGGGACGGGGCAAAAGTTCCAATACCAGTACCAGACCTTGGTGCTGCTGGTGGTGATGTCGTCTATGGCGTCTTGTTCTACGAGAATGGCGGGGATATCGGTGGGAGCCGCGCTGGCGGCAATGGGCTGTGGGCGATACCACTGCCCAGCCAGAACGGCCAGGGCCGCGAGAATGAACAGCACAATGATGATGCTCAATTGGCGTTTCATGTATCTCTCCTTTGGGTGTGTAGGGCAGTGGGTTGAATCTTTTGCCCTATAGTATGGCGAGCAACGGCCGTTGCTCGCCGCGGATAATCAGCGTGAAGCGGCCGGACGGCCGTAATTTAACTGCGTCCCCACGTATACAAAGCCCAGCTTTTCATACAACCGCCCCGCCCCCTCGGCGGCGGAAAGCCAACAGTGGGTGTAGCCAACGGCCGTATAATCCGCCAAAAGCTGCTGGCACAAGGCAAAGGCCAATCCCTGGCCGCGCTGCTGCGGCGCGGTCCACACTCCGGCCAGTTCGCCAATGCCGCCACCCATCTGGATGATGGCCCCGGACACCATTTCCCCGGCCTGCTCCAAGAACGCGCCCATGACCCCATCATTGGCCAGACCATGCTGAAAATTGGGCAGCCAATCCAACGCATCTTGCCCGCCAAAACCGCCATAGGCGATGCTTTGGTTGATTAAGTAGGCTTTCAGCAAAGGGTCATGGTCGGCCGTTAGCCGCCGGTACTGCGCCGGGGACGGTTGTAGGGGGGGCGACGCCAGGTTGGCCATAGACAAAACCATCACCGGGGCGCGGCTTTCACAGACCAGCCCCGCCTCTTCCAACGCCGCTTCCAGTTCAGGATGCAGGTCGGCGATGTATTCCAGGCGGGGACGTTTGTCATATTGGGCAAAAATCGCTTGCATCTCGGCCACCGCTCCCGCCCAATGGGTTGGTTCAGCGGGCAGAGGGACGGCGAAGGTAAGGTGGTCAAGCTGGCCGGGAGAGATGAATATCTCGAAGCCTACCAGGCCAATCACCCGGCGTCCCTGGCGACCAACGGCGCGCATATTCGCTTCGATTTGGGTTAAAACGGGTCTATGAATCATGTGTGCCTCTTACCTGTCTCTTTCACCAGCGCCTATTGCTTGTGGTTCAAGGTGGTGTGGTTGCTTCATGCGCTCCTTCTTGCATCGTTTGCGCCAGGACGGTGTAAACGGCCGTCCAAGCCTCTTCTAATTCTAGAGTAAACTGGTCCCCCAAGCCCTGAGCCAACGTCCACAGCAGCGCCGCGCCCACTGTCTGGTAATGATGGGCGGCGACGCCATACCCAACATGCCTGGCCCCAAGCTGGCGCACGGCTGGCAAAATCTTCTCCGGCTTATTGAGCGTGGCGACGGCAAAAGAGAGCGTGGTCATCAAGCTATGTTTTTGTTCGCTCAGGTCGGATTTGAATAACGGCCGTAAATTGGCGTCCAGTTCAAAGAGGCGGGCGTAAAAAAGGTCAGCGGCGATGCCGGCAATGGGCCTGACCTGCTCAAAACTCTCCTGAACTAGCTGAATCTGTTTCTTGTTCATGGTTATCACTCTCCTTTTACATGTTCTCCTCATGGTAACAACCTGCCGTCACAACAGCGTGACAAGAACGTAGCAAACAGAAATTCACCGATTTCGGCGAATTGGTTAGGCAAGGTAAAATAAGTTATGGCTTCGCCATCTTTTGCCCTAAACCTGTTTGGCCCCTTTGAAGCACGGTTCGACGATCAGCCCTTCACCGGCTTTGCCACCGACAAAGTTCGCGCCCTGCTCGCTTACCTGGCCGTCGAGTCTGGTCAGGCGCACCGGCGCGACACCCTGGCCGCCCTGCTTTGGCCGGACTACCCACACGAAACCGCCCTGCGCAATCTGCGTCAGGCTCTTTACCGTCTACGCTTATCCCTGCAAGAGATAGCGCCGCCCTTGCCAGAGCAGCTTATCGCCCAGACCCGCCAGACCATTACCCTGAATCCGGAGGCGCTGGCCCTGGATACAGCCGAATTTGCCCGGCAAATTCAGGCGGCGAAAAGCAGCCCGGAACCTATCCCGCACCTGACCCAGATTATCAACCTGTACCGGGGTGAACTCCTCAAAGGCTTTTACATTTCAGACGCTTATGCCTTTGATGAGTGGTTGAGTATCCAGCGCGAACTCTTTCAGCAGCAGGCGCTGGACGCCTTGAGCCGTCTCGTGACCCTGCATGAGGCTGGCGGCAATTCCGAAGCCGTGCTTACCACTGCCCAAAGCGTGTTGGCGCTCGACCCCTGGCATGAAAAAACGCACCGCCAGATCATGCGCGCTCACCTGGAGCAAGGGAATCGGCCGCAGGCCATCGCCCAATATAATAAATTAAGAGCCGCTCTGCGCGACGACCTGGGCGTAGAACCAGACCCGGCCACCATGATGCTCTATGAACAAATTCGGGCGGACACCGCGCCGGTGATGGGTGGGGGTGATGGGGGAAAACGGCCGTTTCCCCTGCACCATTTCCCCACCACCCTCACGCCGCTTATCGGGCGCAAAGCGGAGCTGGATTACCTGAGCCAAACGCTGCAAGAGCCAGCCTGTCGTCTGCTCACCATCACCGGCCCCGGCGGGATGGGCAAGACCCGCCTGGCCCTGGAAACGGCCCGCCGCCTTTCGGCCCAATCAGACCGTTTTCCCGACGGTTTGTACTTCGTCTCTCTGGCCCAAGTTGAGAACGACAGCCTGTTCATTTCGGCCATTGCCCAGTGCTTGAGCCTTTCTATACCGCCCAGCGTTGAGCCGCGTCAGGCGCTGCTCGATCATCTAAAAAGTAGGCGCCTGTTGATTTTGTTGGATAATTTCGAGCGTCTTCTT
>CAYONK010000615.1:2110-3099 GCA_964405285.1 uncultured Ardenticatenaceae bacterium | reverse complement strand
CATCGGGGCGTGGGGCTGGCGGCAAGCGCCAACGGGCTGGCGGCAAGCGCCAGCGACACGGGCGGCGCTGCTGCTGGCTCTGCTCGGCCTCTTCCTCGCCCTCGGCCTCTTCAACCCGCTCTACTGGCTGCTCGCCCGCCTGCCCGGCTTCGACCTCTTCCGCGTCCCCGCCCGCTGGCTCGTCCTCTACGCCCTCGGCGCCTCCCTGCTGGCGGGCGTCGGCCTGGACCGTCTCCGCCGTTATCCGTTCACTGTTCCCCGTTCCCCGTTCATTGTTCTCTCGCTGCTCATGCTCTGGTCCGTCGCCGCCGGATTCTTCCTCCGCTTCCTGCCCACCGGCCCGGAAGCGCCGTTTGAACGGCCGTTTCCCCTCACCTGGCTCTTGTGGGGCGCGGAACTCGTCTTGCTGTTTGGCCTGCTGCGCTGGCGACGGGAATGGACGCGTTGGGGGCTGGCGGGGACGGCCGTTCTCTTCCTCTTCCTCGCCTCCCGCAGCCTGCCCTACAACCACCTGACCACGCCGGAAGCCTTTTTTGATTTGCGCCCACCGGCGGCCCGCTTGTTAGCAATTGACAATTGCCAATTGACAATTGACAATTGTCAACGGCCGCCCGACCGTCTCCTCAGCCTGTCCGCCATCTTTTTTGATCCGGGGGATTGGGGGGAAATTGCCAGCATTTATGATGGGCAATTGGAGGAGGCGGCGCTGTTTGATTACGTCGTCGCCGTCAAGCATAAGGAGGTGCTGTCGCCCAATCTGCCGCTGCTTTATGGGCTGCCTTCGGTGGATGGCTTCGATGGCGGGGTGCTGCCGCTGCGGGCTTACAGCCAGCTCATGCGCCTGATTTTGCCCGACGGGGCGACGACCACCGACGGCCGTTTACGCGAATATCTGCCCGCCCCCCCCGAAGCGAAATGGCTCGATTTGTTCAACGGCCGTTACCTCATCACCGACAAAACGGGCGACGAATGGCGGGCGCTGGAACCGC
>CAYONK010000615.1:0-2100 GCA_964405285.1 uncultured Ardenticatenaceae bacterium | reverse complement strand
GGAACCGCTCGAGATGTCCGTTTTCTTCGACCGGCAGCACCCAACCGCCGCCCCCTTCGCCCTCGCCCACCGGCCCCGCTTCCCGGCCGATACGTTGGCCCTGCTCTCCGAAGGGGCATTGGGCGCGGTGCTGCTGGATGACGACCAACCGGCCGACCTGCTCTGGCAGGAAGGGGAGTTGAGCCTGTGGGCGCTGCCGCCCGGCGCGGAACAAATCGCCTTCGCCCCCAAAGATGGGGCATGGCGCATCCTGGCGGCGACGTTGGCCGATGAGGCGTCGGGGAGCTTTATGCCCCTGGCCCTGGGCAACTACCGACTGATCTATTCCGGCGACGTGAAAATCTACGAAAACCTGGCCGCCCTGCCCCGCGCCTTCCTCCTGGCCGATTGGGTCTGGGCAGATGATGAGGACGCCGCCCTGGCCGCCTTGCAAGAACCCGACTTTGACCCGCGCCAAACGGCCGTTTTGCAAAGCCCACCCACCGACCTGACAGGCTTGCAAAACCTGTCAGGTCTGCCGGGAACGGCCGTTATCCTCTCTTACGCCCCGGAGCAAGTCATCATCCACGTCGAGGCGGCGCAGCCCGCCCTGCTGCTGCTGACCGACGCCAACTACCCCGGCTGGCGGGCGACGCTGAACGGAGCCGACGCCCCCATCTACACCACCAACCTGCTCTTCCGCGGCGTTTTCGTCCCCGCAGGGACCCATGAGGTGGTCTTTACCTATGCGCCGGAGAGCGTGCAGAACGGCCGTTTCCTCTCCCTGCTCGGCCTCATCCTGCTGCTGGCAATGGTCTGGGCCAGGCGGCGGCGGTAGGGTATAGACCTGACAGGTTTGGCAAACCTGTCAGGTCTGCGCCTCTACGTGGGCGGATTGTGTTAGAATTGATGGTTAAACAACAGCGGCGCAGCCCGCTGTCAATTCATTTGAAAGGAGCAACCCTCATGTCTGAAAAACGAAACAAAGTGCGCGTCGCCATCATCGGCATCGGCAACTGCGCTTCATCATTGGTGCAAGGTCTGCAATACTACAAGGACGCCCCGGCCGACGCGGAAATCCCCGGCCTGATGCACGCCACCGTCGGCGGCTATCACGTCAGCGACATCGAAATCTCGGCGGCGATTGATGTGGTGGATGGCAAGGTGGGCAAGGACCTGAGCGAGGCAATTTGGGCCGCGCCCAACAACACCATCAAATTCGCCGACGTGCCTTTTTTGAATGTGCCCGTGGCGCGGGGCATGACCCACGATGGCATTGGCAAATATGTCAGCACCATCGTGAAGAAAGCGCCTGGGCCGACGGACAACATTGTGAAGGTGTTGAAGGACAGCGGCACAGATGTGGTGATCAACTTCTTGCCCGTCGGGTCGGAGATGGCGACGAAGTGGTATGTAGAGCAGGTGATGGACGCCGGCTGCGCCTTTGTCAATGGCATCCCCGTCTTTATCGCCAGTTCGCCCTATTGGAGCCAGCGTTTCGCCGAGCGCGGCCTGCCGGTGGTGGGCGACGACATTAAGAGCCAGGTGGGGGCGACCATCACCCATCGGGTGCTGACCAATCTGTTTAAGGACCGGGGCATTCACCTGGACCGGACCTATCAATTGAATTTTGGCGGCAACATGGACTTTTATAATATGCTAGAGCGGGAACGGCTGGAGTCAAAAAAGATTTCTAAGACGCAGGCCGTAACGAGCCAGCTACCCTATCAATTGGGTGAGGAGAATGTTCATGTGGGGCCGAGCGATTATGTGCCCTGGCTGACGGACCGGAAGTGGTGTCACATCCGCATGGAAGGGCGGGCGTTTGGCAACGTGCCGCTGAATCTGGAACTGAAATTGGAAGTGTGGGATTCGCCGAATTCGGCCGGGGTGATGATTGACGCGGTGCGCTGCGCCAAGCTGGCCCTGGACCGGGGCATTGGCGGCCCGCTGATTGCGCCTTCGAGCTATTTCATGAAGTCGCCGCCGGAACAATTCACCGACGACGAAGCGCGGCAGAGGACAGAAGCGTTTGTGGCGGGAAGTAGTTGATAGTTGGGAGTTGATAGTTGGGAGAAAAAAGGCCGGGGGGAACCCGGCCTTTTTAATTGTCAATGGTTA
>CAYONK010000614.1:1004-3099 GCA_964405285.1 uncultured Ardenticatenaceae bacterium | reverse complement strand
ATTGGCCGTCGTTTTTGGCCTGATGGCCGGGTCGCTGCTGAAACCGATGTATCAGGGGGTGCGCCACATTATGGTCGGCAGCCCCGCCTTTTTGCTGCTGAGCGCCTGGGGACTTTGCTTTGCCTGGGCGCAGAGTTGGCGGAAAACGGCCGTTCGCCCCCTCTGGATCGCCCTCTTCGTCATCGGCGCGCTGGCCGCCCTTATTGGCCCGGCGGTCGCCCTGCACAATCTCTACAACCGGCACGATCTCTACGCCAAAGATGATTTCCGCGCCCTGATTCGCAGCATCGAACGGCAGGCCGGAGGCAACGACGTAGTCATCCACAACAACGCCATTTTGCTGCCCCTGCACGCCCATTACCAGCGGCGGGCTGATTTGCCGGTAACGGCCGTTCCCCGCTACCCCACCCACGCCGCCGACGCCGAACCCGATCTGCTCGCCCTGGTCGAAAGCTACGACCGCATCTGGCTCGTCACCGACCCCCCGGCCGACGACCGCGACAACGAGCGCCTGGTCCAGCGTTGGCTCACCAGCGAGCTGCACCAGATCGCTACCCTGGGAGCCCACAGCCGGCACGGCATCGTCGAGGCGCTCGCTTTCAGCGCCACCCCTCTCGTCATGTCCGGCTTACCGGCGGAGGCTCGACCGCTAGACACGCAATGGCCCGAATTGCCCACCCTCCGTGGCATCACCCTGGCCGACGCGCCGCCGATCACCCGGCCGACGCTCTGGTTCGCCCTCTTTTGGGAAGGGGGTGATGGGCCGCCCCCAGCCACGCTGCGTTTCAGCCTGCAAGATCAGACAGGGCGCGAATGGTTTTCCGCCAACCACCCTCTCCAACCTGACGCCAGCAAAACGTGGCCGGAAGTTGGTCTGGCGCGGCTGGAATACGCCCTCTCGCCGCCGCCGGGCCTGCCGCCGGGCGATTATCACCTTCTAGTGGAGCCGCTCGATGGCGGCTCTCCCGCCTCACTCGCCACGCTCCCCTTTGCCGCGACCGACGCGGCAGGCGCAGGGCCACTTGCCCTGAGCCGCCGGATTCATTTCGCCAACGGTCTGCGGCTGGCCGGATGGGAGGCCGCCGACCTCGGCGTGCGCCCCGGCCACACGCTGCCGCTCACCCTCTACTGGCTGGCCGACGCGCCGCTGTCGCTGGAGGGGCTGCGCTACGAATTGACCGTCCTGGAGCCTGATGGCGACACGCTGCGCGAGCAATCGGACCGGCCAGGGGCGGCCTGGCTGCCGGAGATCGCCCCAGGGACGTTGGTGCGGGAACAGACAGGGGTCTACATCCGGCCGGACGTGGAGCCGGGTCGTTACCGGCTGCGCTGGCGGCTGTTGGACGAAGGGGTGGCTGTTCCAGGACGGCCGTTCTGGCGACCCTGGTCCGGCGAAACCATCACCCTGGGCGAGATTGAAGTCATCCCCTGGCCCATCGAAACAACCTTGCCCGACAACGTCATCCGCGCCGCGGCCGCCTTCGGCCCGGCGATGACGCTCTACGGGTATACGCTGGACAGAATCGAGAGTGAGTCGCCACAATTGGCTCTCTCGCTGACCTGGCAGGCCCAGGCCAAACCAGACGACAGCTATCTGCTGTTCGTCCATCTGGTCTCGGCGGCGGACGGGACAATTCTCAGCCAGGCGGACAGGGTGCCTGGCGATGGCTTGCGCCCCACCAGTGGTTGGCGCGCGGGCGAGGTGATCCGGGACAGCGTTATTTTGCCCATCCCAGCCGCTGCGCCGCCGGGCGATTACCGGCTGCTGGTCGGTTTTTACCAGCCGGAGCGGGATATGCGCCCGCCGGTGATGGTGGGGGACATTTTACAACCGGACGGCCAACTGCTGTTGACAACGGTGACGCTGCCATGAGTTTGATCCAGACGACACTTCCGGTTTCCTGGCTGGCGCGGCGGCGGAAATGGCTGCTCGCCCTCATCCTGGCCCTTTACCTGCTGATCACCGTCGGCTACGGCCGTTTTAACCCCCTGTTTGAAGCGCCCGACGAGCAGCACCACTTCTTCACCGTGTTGTATGTGGCGGAAAACGGCCGCAAATGGATACTGCGAGCCACCATCGACACCGAGTATTTCC
>CAYONK010000614.1:0-994 GCA_964405285.1 uncultured Ardenticatenaceae bacterium | reverse complement strand
ATCGCCGACCTCGACGAAGAATGGCTGCGCCAGGAGGCCGCCCAGCCGCCGCTCTATTACCTGCTCGCCGCGCCGTTGGCCGGAAACGGCCGTTCCGCCCAGGCCCAGGCCGACATCTGGCCCAACCCCCACGTCGCCCTCGGCGACGCCTCTGCCCTGACCAACCTCAACCGCTTCGTCCCGCTGCCCGATCCAGACTACGCCCCAGCCGCTTACCGGCTGCGCCTGCTCTCCGCTCTCATCGGCCTGGGCACGCTGCTCTGCATCTACGCGGCCGGCCGCCTGCTCTGGCCGCGCCAACCGGAAATCGCCTTGCTGGCCGCCGGATTGGTCGCCTTTCTGCCCCAATTCAACTTCCTCCACAGCGCCATCAGCAACGACGTGCTGGTCATTTTCCTCGCCAGCGCCGCCCTCTGGCAGCTTATCCGCATCTGGCAGAGCCACGCCAGCAACGGCCGTTTGCTCCTCCTCGGCCTGACCATCGGCCTGACCATGCTGACGAAAAACGCCGGGACGCTTCTCCTCGTCTACGCCCTCGGCTTTCTAATGGTCAATGGTCAATGGTCAATGATCAATGGTCAACGGGTGACGCTTAAGCGCCTGTTGACCGTTGACAATTGGCGATTGACGATTGGCAATTTACTTCTCGTTCTCATCCCCGCTTTGGTGGTTGGCGGCTGGCTGTGGTGGCGCAACTGGCTGTTGTATGGCGACGTGACGGCCACCGCGCCCTTCATCGCCTTTGCCGGAGGCGACCGGCAGGCCAGCCCGCTCCAGGTTTTGGGCGAATGGCGCAGCATCTGGCCCTCGCTCTTCGCCGTCTTCGGCTGGTTCAACCTGCGCCCGCCGCAGTGGGTCTATTGGGTGTGGGATGGATTGGTCCTGGCGGCGCTCATCGGCCTCCTTAAATCGTCAATTGTCAATCGTCAATCGTCAATTGCCAACGGTCAATCGTCAATCGTCAATCGTCAATCGTCAATTGCCTTGCTTCTCT
>CAYONK010000613.1:0-3106 GCA_964405285.1 uncultured Ardenticatenaceae bacterium | reverse complement strand
GCGGGGGCCGCGCTGGTGGACCCACCACTCGGCCGCCAAAAGCAGCAAGGCGATGGCTAACAGCCAGGGCCACCATTCGCGCTGCCCCACGTCGTTTTCCGCTTCTGTCGCGGCGGCGACCTGGCCGATTTGCAGTTCGGCGGCCGGGCGGATGGCCGATTCGGTCGGGCTGAACAGGTTGACGGCGAAGCTGCCCGCCGGCCGCGTCCCTGTCTCGTCGCGCAAACTGACCTGGTAGATACCGGGCTGCGCCGTCTCGGTAAAGATCAGCCCCTCTTCGCCGACAGCCCCGGTCCAGGTGACGCCATCGGGCTTTTGGATGAGAACGGCCGTTGTGCCCGCCGTCGGTAAAATTTGCACCGGGTCGCCTGGCTGGAGGCCGGTGGGGGCGTCGAACGGCCGTCCGGGGCTAAGCCAGCCAGTAATGTTAGCCATTATGATGGGAAATGCAATTTGCAGCGGCAGATCAGAGTCGCGCAGGTCAAAGGTGAAGAGGGCGATCCGCTGCCCGCCGCGCTCGCCAATCAGAATCAGCGGGCCGCCGGCCGCTTCCACCAACGGCCGCGCCCAGGGCGCGTTCACCTGCTTCGCCTGGCGGATGGCGACATTGCGCCAGTCCACAAATTGCAGCAGCGGCGAATCGGCCAGACGGATGGCCACCGTCTCGGAAAAAATGCCGGTGACGCTGAGCAAATCGCCGCCGCTCCCGGCGGGAGGGTTGATGATCAGCAAATCCCCCTGAGGCGGCGGGTCGGGCAGCGGCACGCCATCAAAGACGTACAGATCAAACTGCTCTTGCGAAAGGTCGCTCTCCGGCCCTGTTTTGTAGGCGTCCACGCCGGGCAGCACGCTGTAGACCTGCTCCAGAAAGAGGTTGCCGGGCGTGACGAGCAGAGCGCGATTGGTCACGCCGCCCTCGTGGACGGCGTAGGCCACATCGTCGAGGGGCAGATGGTCGTCGGCGTGGTCGGAGAGGCTGGCTTCGATGGCCGCCGCGCCGTCGGGCAGGCTCCAGGTGAGATTGGCGCTGCTCCCGGCGGGCACGGTCAGGCGACGCGAGTCGTGCAGTTGGCCGTCGAGGTAGAGGCTGAGCAGCGTTTCGCGATCTATCAGGCCATGATTGACGACGCTGGCGAAAAGCTGCGGCCCGGCGTCGGTGGCGCGGGTGGCCAGGGCGGCAATCGCCAGATTTTCGCCGCTCTGGCCGATGGGGCGATAGAGAGGGGCGGTGGGCAGCGGCGGCAAATCGGCGGGCAGCCCCCCGTCGGAGATGATGATGATCCGGGCATCGCGGAACCCTTGCGCCGCACCGGAGGCCAGGGCAAGGGCGGCGGGCCAGTCGGCAACGGCCGTTTCCGCTTCTGCCTCCTCCAATGCCCGGCGCAGGGCTGCCTTATCGCCGCTGGCCGCCGCCAGGATGGTGGGGGTCTGCCCGACCTGGATGAGGGTCATGCGGCTGTCGCCCGGCAGATCGCCAATCAGCCGGTCCGCTTCCGCTTTGGCGGCGGCGAAGCGGCTGGGGGCGACGTCGGTGGCCAGCATGGAGGCGGAGGCGTCGAGCAAGACCACCGTGTTGCCGCTGATGAGAGAGGGGACGGGGAAAAACGGCCGTGCCAGGGCCAGGACCAGCGCGGCTAAAATCAACAATTGCAGGATGAGCAGCAGATTGCGGCGCAGCTTTTGCCAGGGGGCGTTGGCTTCGCGGTCGCGCAGCAGTTTTTGCCAGAGCAGGGTGCTGCTGACAAACACCTCGCGCCGCCGCAGCCGCAGCATATACATGAGGATGATCGGCGCGGCCAGCAGGCCGAGGAGGAGGAAGATAGGAGTTAAAAAAGACACGGGAGAGAGGGTAGTTAAGCGGTACGCCCAGCGGGATTATGATTCAACGCAAAGGCGCAAAGGGGCAAAAGGCGCAAAGTGTCGGTAAGCAAGATTGATCATAATTTGATACGCCCTTCTTCAATTTCTCGTTCCATCTGTTCCCAGTCGGCAACAGGCAAGTTCATTGTCGCGATTTTTTCAGTGATAGGGGTTAGGGTTTGGTGAGGTTTGATGAGCGCACCAGCGGCGGTTATCTCAATAACAATTTCTGTTTCGCTCTGGACACCCAACGCATCAAGAATTTGACGGGGGAGTTTAACGCGCCCTTGTCGGTCTACTGTCGTTGTCAATAACATGCTCATACCCTCTTTTCAAGCCAGATTAAGCATATTGTAACACGCCACTCTGACTGGTGTCGCAATCGTTATCAATTAGTCAGACATTCCTCATCACATAGCTTCGTCACCTTACAGCAATTCTCAATTTAACAAGAGAGAAGTCATGCTGAGGTCCTCCGAAGCATCCCGTTCCCCTGGAAAATCCGAGGCCGTAGGGATGCTTCGCTTCGCTCAGCATGACAATGGCGCGTGAATAGGGCAAAAGAGAGCCTATTTGCACCAACAGCGCGCCAAAATTGAGAATTGCTGGTCACCTTACCACTCCTTTAACGCGCAAGGTGCGTAGGACGACTTTTTCCCAGGGGGTGTCGGTGACGAGGGGGATGTAATGGATGGACCGGCTGGCGCAGAAGGCGGCGATTTCACCTTGCCAGCCACGCAGCCGTTCGCGGTAGGCATCCAGGGTCATCCCGTCCAGGCTGATTTCCGCCTCCTGGCCGGTTTCGATGTCCACCAGCTTGAGGTCGCCGCCGAGGGGCGGGTCTACTTCGTCGGGGCTGAGGAGGTGGAGCAGGCCGATTTCGTAGCCGCGTGAGAGCAGGGCGCTGAGGCCGTCTTGCCAGCCGTTGGGTGAGAGCAGGTCGCTGATGAGGAAGAGCAGGCCGGGCCGCCGGCCGCGCAAGGCATAGTTGCGGAGGGAGAGATTGAGGTCGGTGATGCCGCCGGCCGCGCCGCTTTCCAGGAATTGCAGCAGGCGCAGGCTGTTTTGCCCGCCGCGAAATGGCCCCCAGAGCCGGTCGGATTGGCTGTTGAGGAGAACGGCCGTTAGCAAATCCCCGGAGGTGAGGGCGATATGGCCGAGCGCACCGGCCAGGCGGAGGGCGTAGGCGAGTTTGTTGGCGGGTTGGTTGGTTGGGTCGTCGTCGGGCCAGTTCATGCTGGCGCTG
>CAYONK010000612.1:0-3139 GCA_964405285.1 uncultured Ardenticatenaceae bacterium | reverse complement strand
GGTGTAAGGCTCCGGCTGTCCCCAGATGGCGCGCACCTGCTGGGTGAGCAAATCAACCACCTGGATGCGATGATTGCCGCTGTCGGCCAGGTAGAGAGTCTGGCCTGGCCCCACGACCAGGCCGCGCGGCCCGTTCAACTGCCCCGGCTCCGCCCCCGGCCCGCGCAGACAGGGCAGCGGCCGGGCGCTGCCGTCACAGCCATCCACCCGCCAGACCAGGTGTTGGGCCGGGTCGGCCAGGTAGAGGTTGCCGGCCTCGTCCATGCCCAATCCGGCCGGGCCGCGCAGCGCGGCTACCGGTTCTAACGACGGGCCAATGGGCCTGGGGTTGCCGGGGAGGCGGGGGAGTTGTACACGGCCGTTGACCACCTCCAACCCATCCAAAACAAATCCCGGCCAACTGTCCGCCAGATTCAAATAGAGATAGGGCGTTTGCTCAGCCCCTGCGTTTGCAGCCATCAGCCTTCTACTCCCATCCAGACCACGTACCAGCCCAGGTCCCCGGCGGTGGAATTGTTCGAGAGGCGGTCCAGCAATTCCGGCGTTAAGATGTCCGGGGGATTCAACCATCCGCTTCCGATCATTCCCTGCGGCAGCGTCATCACCAGGTCAAAAGACCCGGCGCTCGCGTTCAGCACCTGGGTGTAGCCATCCACCACAATCTGCGCCTGGTTGTCGGTTTGCAGCGCCAGCCGCGATCCGATGATGTGCGCCTGATAGCGCGGCGTGGTGCGGAATCCGGCGTCCGTCGTGGTGACGGTGGTCGTGATGCCGATAAAATGTTCCTGATTGTCTTCTGGTGGCCAGGCGCGCCATTGGGTCTGGCCCGCCTTTGTTTGCCCGGCGGCCACGTAGGGCTGCTGCGCCGGGACGGCATCCCGGCGCTCTGAGCCGGAGATGTCGGCGACAAGCTGGCAGTTTTGCACCTGGATGGAAGCCAGCACCACGTCTATGCCCTGGGTGAAGCGATGTTCGCTGCCGGTATCATCCGGGTTTTGCCAGCGGATGATCGGCTCTTCCGGCCGACGCACTGCGCCGCTGCTGCCGCAACTGCCGCGCCGCGTTTCGGGCGTCAGCTCCGCATCTTCGGCGTAGGAGGCTGTCAGGTAATAAGTCACCGGCTCACCATTGCTGTCACCGGCGACCGGCGGAATCGCCAATTCCAGCGCCTCGCTCAGGATGAGGTCGCGCCCCTTGCAATCCAGGGCGTACCCCGGTCGGACGCGGATCGCCCGTTCGCCACGCGACCCGGTCACGGCCAGGCCAAAGGCGATACCCCAGTTGTGCAGGCTGCGGTTGTGCAGCCAGCGCAACTCACGATGATAGGCTTGAACGGCCGTTAAATCCGCCGCCGTTAAACGCTGCCCATTAAAAAAAGCGGGGCGTTCCAATTCGGGAATATCGTTGGACACACTCATCAGATCGCACCTCCGGAAAACATCGCGCCGAAACGTGGCGCGTGGCTCGTTTCCAGCATAAATAAAGGCATGTGCCAGAAAAAATAGAGAAAGGTGGGTTCTGGCGGGCAGCCCTCGTTCGCTTCAATGCCAAACCAGTTCACCTTCACCTGGCCGAGATGGGTCGTGGGCTTTTCCATCATGGCCGAGACTCCCACATCGCGCGCAGCCAACGCCACGCGCACGTCCAGGAAAAAGCCGGTACGACTGGGCGAACGAATGGAGACAAAGGGACCGAGGAAGGTCTCCGGGAAAAGCGGCAGCAGCGCCCCCGGCAGTTCGATGTTGGCAAAATAGGCGGGTGTCTGGTTGAAACCGCCAGGACTGGTATCAATCCGGGTGGAAATGAGGAGCAAATTCGCGGCAAAGCCGCTGTTGAATCCGACGAAAGTGGACCCGGTGGCAATGTGGGGCCGGACCAACCCCTGGGCGTTGCGGCGGATGCTCAAATCTGGCTGCCCGACTAACCGGCCGGCGGCGCTGATGATAAAACGGGCCAACGGCACTTCCTCGCCCAGGCGCACTTCTGCTGAGACGTCGGCCGGAGGCGTGTGGAGGTCGCTGACCTCTCCGGCGAAACACCAGCGCCAAAACGGCCGTTCCTCCCGCGGGCTTAGACCATCGCCAACACAGGTGACGGCCGGTTCTTGCCCGATGGTCTCGTCGTAGCGCACCACCAGATCAAACCACCACGCCTCGGCCTGGCTCTGGCGGGGCAGAATGGGCAATCCCACGCTCAAGGAACGGGCCGACATGATCTCCCGCCCCCTACAGTCGTAGGCGATACCGGGGTTGACGGTAACGGCCGTTTCCCCCGTCGCCACCGCCACGCTAAACCCCAAAGCCACCCCCCAGGTGTTATGCACCAGGTTCACGTGCAGCCCGCGCAGCCGCGATTCAAACGCCGCGTCATCCTGCAAATCCCGCGCCGTCAAAAGCTGGCCGGTAAAATAGTGCAAGCGCTGCACCCTCGTTCGTTGTCCGTTTCCCATCATTTGCTCTCCGGTCCTACACCACCGTAATCCGATGCTCGCCCGCCCGCACCAGCCAGGTCGGCCCGACGCATAGATTGGCGCATTGGGCCGCGCCATCGCCAGGGATTAATTCCAGCCCCAACACATGATCCACGCCTGGCACATTGTCAATCACCTGCAAAATCTCCGCCCGATAGACGTCCCGGCCGAACGGCCAGCCCCGGCCGTTTGGCCCGCCGCTGAGGGGGTCTAAAAAAGCGTTCAGGCTGCGCTCGATTTGCGCCTGCACCCGCGCCCCATCCGCCCCGCGCCGGGCGCGTACCTCCGCCTGGACGGTCACTTCCAGGTAGCCTGGACCCACCACCACCAGTCGCGTGCCGATGATGCGCCGCCGGTTGAGGTAACGGAACACCAGGTCTAGCAGCGCTGCCGTTGGCTCCGGCGCGCCGGCCGGCAAGGCGGGGACGATGACCACTGTCACTGTGCCGGGCGCTTGCAGGCAGGGATAGTGGGGGTCCAGCCCGGCCCAGGCGCGCGCCCGGCTGATTTTGCTGCCGGGGACCGTCAGGGCCAGGCGTTCATAATCCAGCAGGGTGGTGGCTCGTTGTGGGGTGGGGCGGCTTAAAACGGCCGTTCGCTCCAACTGGTCCAGGGTGCTGCTTTGCCCGTCGCTGAGCAATTCCAGAAGACGCTCGTGGGCCCATAACG
>CAYONK010000611.1:0-3141 GCA_964405285.1 uncultured Ardenticatenaceae bacterium | reverse complement strand
ATGACAGAACCCGCCCTAAATCCAGCCCTGATGGTTTGTCCACACTGCGGCGAAGTTGAAAGCCGCCGCAAAACAACGCTGTGCGGCGTCTGTCAAAAAGAGATCGCCTGCAATTATGGTCGTGGTCAGGCGGTACGCTTGCGCCATTTGCCGATATTGGGGCAGGAAACCTACATCGTCATTCGACCGCGACGGGCACAATGTCCCAGTTGTTTGCACCAGCCGACGACGACCCAGACGTTGAAGTGGTATGACCAACGCAGTCCGCATACCAAAGCCTATGACCAACATTTGCTCAAACAGCTCATGGGCAGCACCGTGGCGGATGTCAGCCTCAAAGAAAACCTGGGCTATGATGCTGTGGTGGGTGCGTTGGAGCGGCAAGTAGACGACGAGGTCAATTGGGCTGAAGTCCAAAACCTGGGCGCCATTGGCATTGACAAAGTGGCGACGCAGAAAGGGCACAAAAACTACCGGGCCATCGTGACCGCTCGTCAGGATGATGGAACGGTTCTCATTCTGGCGGTACTCAAGGATCGTAAAAAAACGGTGAGCGAGTTCCTCCTGACCATTCCGCAGCGGCTGCACCCAACGATACGCACGTTTTGCTCAGATATGTGGGACGGCTACCTGAGCGCGATGACCGATTTCATGGCTGCTCATCCGGAGGTGAAAGCGAAAATCGTCATTGACCGCTTCCATGTCGCCCAGAACTATCGTGAAGATTTCGACACGTTACGCAAGCAGGAAATGCGCCGTTTGCGTCAAGCGTTACCCGAAGCGACTTACAAGGAAGTGACCCAAGGGATGCACTGGCTATTGCGTCATAACCATGCCAATCTCAATGAGGATGATAAGGCGCGGTTACGCTCCCTTTTCCACCATTTGCCCTTGTTACACCAGGCTTACACCTTGCGGGAAGAACTGACGGCTATCTTCAACATGAACCTGGAGCCTAACGAAGGACGACGACGTTTAGAAAAATGGGCCGCAAAGGTGGCCAGCAGGACAGTCACCTGTTTGGATAAATTTCTCACGACCCTGCAAAACCATTTGACCGAAATTGCCAACTACTTTGACACGCGGGCTAACAGTGGATGTGTGGAAGGCATTAACAATAAATTGAAAACGATCACCCGACGTTCTTATGGCCTTAAACGGGTTGACAGTCTATTTCGTCGGTTGTGGCTTGACCTGATGGGTTATAAGCGTTTGTTTGCCTGGCCCCCATATATGCTGTCAACCCCATGAAAACCCAAAGACCCCAAAAATACAGCATCCTGTTTTGGATTTCGAGCGTGATTTTGGTCGTCCCCTATTGCGGCAGAAATCGCCTGGAAAGCTGCAAAAGCTGCGCAAAGCTAACAGGCTTTAGCATGATGAGAATGCTTTTCTCCTTCTTGTATTGTTGCAGCCCTGCCAAACCTGCATCTGCACTGGCCACAATGACTCGCAAATCCTTTAGCTTTTCATCTTGCACCACATAGTCCAAAATATCGTCTCCAGATACATTGGGTAAGTGCATATCAAGCACAATCAAAAAGGGAGGCTCCTGATTCCCCTGCAAACGTTCGAGCGCTGCCTGACCATCCCTAACGACCTCAGTCCTGTACCCCGCTTCCCTGATCGCCGCCTCGAAAATTTCCGATGTTTGTAAATCATCCTCGATTATAAGCGCCAGTTCTTTACTCTTTTCCATGTTTTCACTTAGACTTCCTTTACTTCTTCAACAATCGGCAAAGTAACGGTAAAAACAGACCCCTTATTAAGCGTGCTTTCTACTCGAATATCGCCGCCCATTAAATCAACTAGCTGCTTAACAATAGACAAGCCTAATCCAAACCCCTCATGCTTACGAGTTTTTGATCCATCAGCTTGCATGAAGGGTTCAAATATAGTCGGCATGACATGGGAGGGTATGCCAATTCCCGTGTCTTTCACCTGAATTACCCAACGTGCGTCATCCACAAACACACCAACGTTAATGGTTCCCTTCTCAGTGTATTTAATGGCATTGCTGACCAAGTTAATCATGATTTGCTGGACTCGTCCACTATCTCCAATTAATTGAGTTGGCATCGTCGTGTCTACGTCAAACTTCAACGCGATGGGTTTCTCTTTAACCAGCACCCGAGTAACGCTTTCTACATACGCTACTAGTTCGCGGATTCCAAACCAATGATAATTGAGTTGTATCTTACGAGATTCGAGTCGGGCTTGATCTAGCCAGTCGCTAATAAGGCTTGATAGGTTCTTAGTCGTTTCAATAATTGATTCCAGCTTTTGTTTTTGCGCATCGTTGACTGGTCCAAAGTACCCCCCCCACAACATTTCTGCATAACCCAGAATTGCCCCGAGCGGCGTACGAAGCTCATGGCTCACTTTGGCTGTCAACTCAGATTTATACTGGTTGGCTACGACTGCCACATCTCTTGCTTCCGTGATTTGCTCGTTAGCTAACACCAGTTCCTTGGTTCGCTCATCTACTTTGTTGTCGAGGTCCAAATTGACTTCCCTTAGATCATTGAGCGCTTTTTCAAGTGTACTGGCAGATAGCCAGGCAACCAAAGCGATGGCAAAGTATGCAAGATTACCTATAAAGTTAATCGCAAAGTCGTTTGTATAAGATACTACAGCAAAAAACAATGTGATTAAGGAAGCCACGACAAAGCTTGACAACGGACCGAGGATCACGCTGGCCATCACAATCGGAATGGCCAACATGATCATATTACGGCCCCACACGTTTTCGTATGGTGGGGCAGACGAATAAAGAAGAGCAATCAGAAAGACAAGAAATATGGTGCTGGCAAGTCTGGGAGAAAAGTAACGATTGATCCCAGAAATTATGGTGAGAGCCGTTATCGTCACGAGTGCAGGGACAATGATTGATTCGCTGTTACCCGTAAGAGACAGTCCACTTACTAACAGTAACATTGCACCCAGTAAGGCAAGTAGGGTTAAGCCCAACACCGCAAAAAGCAGAATATTTAATAACCTGGCCCGCCGCTGTTCATTGGGGTCAGAAGACTTTACTTCTAGTTTGGTGTTTATCCACTCTAAAACCATAAGTGTCCTGTTGGTTGTTACAGGTAACTATTCAGGTCTTTCCCCTCCCCCCTCCCCCTCCCCCTCCCAGAG
>CAYONK010000610.1:0-3142 GCA_964405285.1 uncultured Ardenticatenaceae bacterium | reverse complement strand
CCTGGTAGACGCCCTGAGCAAATTGGGCATCAACGCCGGGCAGGTTGTCGTCGTTGGCACCACGCCAGGCGTCAGCGGCGAGATCAAACTGGACTTCGAGCAAGCTGATTGGGTGCAGGCGGCCCAATTCACCGTAGACATGACCGGCCTACGCACCGACCAGGACCGGCGCGACACCTGGCTGCGCGATAACGCCATTCAGACCGACCGCTTCCCCCAGGCGACGTTTGTGAAAACGGCCGTTTCCGGCCTGCCCGCCAGCGTCAGCGAAGGGGAAGAAGTCACTTTCGAGATGACCGGCGACCTGACCGTGCGGGATGTGACGCGGCCGGTGACCTTTGTGGTAACGGCCGTTCTCAGCGGCGACACCATCCAGGGCACAGCCACCACCCGCCTCAACCTCACCGACCTCGGCATCGAACCCCCCAACTTCGTCCGCACCCTCACCGTCGCCGACCCCTTCACCATCGAAGTCAGCCTGACGGCAAGGAAATAGAGACTGGTTGCCGGTGGCAACCGGCCACCCGCGCACAATTCATCATTCATCATTCCGGCATGGTTCAATCTGAGCAAAATATCCTTTACAAATTCTTCTGTAGACCTGTCATGCTGAGGTCCTCCGAAGCATCCCGTTCCTCTGGATAATCCGAGGCCGTAGGGATGCTTCGCTTCGCTCAGCATGACAATTCAGCGCTCATTTGTAAAGAAGGTTTCTCGCTTGATAAACCATGCCATCATTCCAAATTCATCATTGGAGGAAAAAATGTCCAACCTACACCAAATTCACGAACTTGGTCAATCCACCTGGCTCAACTATATGCGCCGCGCTTTCATCCAATCCGGTGAACTGCGCCAGGCCATCAGCGATGGCATCCAGGGCGTCACCGCCAACGCCTCCGCCTTTGCCGAAACCATCACCCATTACAACGACTACGACGAGGCCATTCACCAACAGGTGCGCGCCGGCACACCCTACAAAGAGATTCATAAAGCGCTGATGCTCGACGATGTGCAACGCGCCGCCGACATCCTCCACCCCATTTTTGAGGAAAGCGAGGGTCTAAACGGCTTCGCCAGCCTGGAACTTGACCCATCTCTGGCTCAAAACACAGTAGCAACCGTCGCCACCGCCAAACATATCCTGGCCGGGATAGACCGGGGTAATGTCATGGTTGAGATTCCGGCCACCCTGGCAGGCGGCGAATCCATCCGCAGCCTGACGGCCGATGGCGTCAGCCTGAACGCCACCCATATCCTTTCGGTGAGCGCGTTCGAGCGGGTGGCTCAGGAGTATATCGCCGGGTTGGAACTGTATTTCGAGCGGCACAGCGTCTGGCGGATTGCGCCAACGGCCGTTGCCTCCTTCAGTGTCAGCGCCATAGACGGGGCCATAGACCCCCTGCTAGAGGCAAAAGGGCTGCCCGAACTAAAAGGCAAAACCAGCCTGGCACTGGCCTACTTGCTCTGCGAGCGCTACCGTCAAATCTTCAGCGGCCCCCGCTGGAACAAACTGGCCCGCAAAGGCGCCCGCCCCTTGCGCCCCAAATGGACCCGCCTCACCCCCAAAGACCCGGCTCTCTCCCCACTCCACTACGCCCAGGCCCTCATCGGCCCAGACACCGTCCTCACCTTCACCCCGGACACCCTCGCCCATTTCCTGGCAAATGGCGAAGTCACCCGAACCATGCCCGGCGATCAGGCCGCAGCCCATGACCACATCGAACGGCTCTACAACGCCGGTCTCGACGTCAGCGCCCTGCTAGACGCCCTGCACAACGAACGCCTCGCCGCCTCCGTCGCCCAATACGAAACCCTCATCCGCTGCGTCACAGACAAGCTCTACACCGTCGGCCAATAAAAAAAGGGAGACGCATGTCTCCCCTTTTTTTTATTACAAAGAAACAAAGGGACAAAGAAACAAAGAGATAAAGGATCAAACCTTTGTCCCTTTGTTTCTTTGTCCCTTTGTCATAAATTCTTAAATTCTTACTTCCGGAACAGCTCCCGCACCACGATATTGCGCTGAATCTGGCTCGTGCCTTCGTAAATCTGGAAGATTTTGGCGTCGCGCATCAGCTTCTCCACCGGGTACTCGGCCATGTAGCCATAGCCGCCGAACACCTGCACCGCGTCCGTGGCGATCTTCATCGCCGCGTCGGCCGCATATGCCTTGCCAAACGAGGAAACCATCGTATCCGGCTCGCCCGCGTCCACCGCCCAGGCCGATTTCCACACCAGCAGCCGCGCCGCTTCTAGCTCCATCGCCATGTCGGCAATTTTGTGGCCGATGGCCTGATACTGCCAGATTTCCTTGCCCATCGAAAGCCGCTCTTTGGCGTATTTGATGGACTCTTCCACGGCGCGGCGGGCCACGCCCAACGCCCCGGCCGCCGTCGCCGGCCGACTCCGGTCAAACACCTTCATCGCCGTGACAAAACCAGCCCCTTCCGGCCCCAGCCGGTGGGTTTCCGGCACGCGCACATTGTCGAAGATGACCTCGGCCGTGTCTGAGGCGTGCTGCCCCATCTTATCAAACGGCTGGCCCACGCTGACGCCCGGCCAATCCCGCTCCACCACAAAGCAACTCATCCCCTTGTAGCGCACCGATGGGTCCGTGTAGGCGAAGACGGTGTAGAAATTAGCTACCGTCGCCCCGGTGATGAAGGTTTTGCTGCCGTTGAGGATGTAATGGTCCCCCTCTTTGCGGGCGACCGTCTTAATTCCGGCTACGTCGGAACCCGCTTCTGGCTCCGTCAGGCAGTAGGCGGCCATCTGCCCCTCGGCCAATCGGCCGCAATACTCCTGCTTCTGCTCCTCCGACCCGGCGATGAGGATGGGCAGGATCGCCAGGCCATTCACCCCAATCGCTGTGCTGACGCCAGAGCAGCCATAGGCCAATTCTTCCGTGACGATGCACTCTTCCAACAGGCTCAGGTCCAACCCGCCATACTTCTCCGGGATGTTCATCGTCGTCAGACCCAATTCCTGCGCCTTCTTGATGATCGGCCAGGGATATTCATGGCTCTTATCATAATGCTCCGCCTTCGGCGCGATCTCATTCCGGGCAAAATCACGAGCCAGCAGTTGAATCTCCCGCTGCTCATCCGTCAAACCAAAACCGACTCCACCATTTACGCTCATT
>CAYONK010000609.1:0-3148 GCA_964405285.1 uncultured Ardenticatenaceae bacterium | reverse complement strand
ATCGTAGACACCAATCTGCCCACCGGCGATGCGGCCATCAGCAGCCCGGCCAGCTTTGCCTACATCTCCGGGCAGGTGGTGATCAGCGGTACGGCGGCGGGCGACGATTTTGCCTATTACCGTCTGGCCTATTTCCCCGGCCTGACGGCGACCGCCCTGCAACCCATCGCCGAAGGAACAGAGCCGCAAAGCGACGCTGTCTTGGGTGTCTGGGATGTGGGCGAGTTGGATGGCCTCTACACCTTGCTGCTGACGGTGGTGCGGCAGGATGGCAGCTTTAGCGAGAGCCGGGTCCACGTGACGGTGGACAATGAGCCGCCGGTCGCGGAAATCCTCTTCCCACTGCCCAATCAGCAAATCTTCACCGATGAGGTGTGGGTGTTGGTGCAGGCGCAGGTGAGCGATAATCTGTCGCTGGACCGGGTGGAGTTTTTCGTCGGCAACGCCGAAGTGCCGTTCGCCATCAGCACGGTTCCGCCATTTACAAAGAAGTGGACGATCCCCGGACCCGGCTGCCGCGCTTTTCGCGTGGTGGCCTATGATGCGGCGGGGAATGTGGGGGAGGCAACGGCCGTTTCCGTCTGTCTGGTGGCGCGATAAATCTGAATCTCCCCTACCAATGGGGCATTGACGGCCTTCCTTGCCGCGCCTATGATCGCTGCAAGAAAAAGAGGATCGAGGAACTCCGCAGCATCACACCACCCCCTCACAACCAGATATTTGTCACACAGAGAGGATAGCCATGATCATGGATAAAATGGCGAACGAAACCGATTTTGCGCCAGCTTTCCGGGCGGATGATTTGACAATCCGGCAGCAAGTCAACGATTTGAAGCAGCTTCACCTGCTCGATTCCTTACTCAACGCCGTGCCGGATGCCGTTCTCATCCTCAATCCACAGCGACAGATCATCTACGCCAACAAAGAGTTCACTGACTTTACCAACCAGGACGAAGCCGCTTTGCTCGGTCAGCGCCCCGGTGAGGCGATTAATTGCATCCACGCCTTCACCAAACCGGGCGGTTGCGGTACGTCCGAGAATTGCAGCACATGTGGGGCAGTCGTCGCCGTTCTGAATGCTCAACAAGGTCGGCGCAACGTACAAGAATGCCGCATCCTCACAGAAAAGAATGGCGAACCGGGTGCGCTCGACCTGCGCGTGACCACCACGCCCTTCCGTTTTGATCCGGTCACTGGTGAACAATTTACCATGTTCGCCACCGAGGACATCAGCAACGAAAAGCGGCGGCAAGTGTTGGAACGCATCTTTTTCCACGACATCGCCAACACGGCCGGCGCCATTTCCGGTTTGGTAGAATTGATGGGGGCCTCTAAGACACGCAAAGATGACACCTCGTCAGAGTTCGTCGAGTTGCTGACCCAGGCATCAAGCCAGTTGATTGATGAAATCGCTGCCCAACGCCAGATTTTGGCTGCCGAACGAGGTGATCTGGCTGTGGATCCAGAGCCGCTTTATACGGTTGATTTGCTGCATCAGCTTATGGCTGTTTATCGCAACCACATCGTCAGCGCTGGAAAAACGTTGCGCCTGGACCCGGCAAGCGAGCAAATCCTGCTTTGGTCTGACCAGGCGCTGTTGGGCCGGGTGATTGGCAATATGGTAAAAAACGCCATGGAGGCTGCCCAACCAGGCGATACGATCACCGTTGGTTGCCAACGTCTCTTCGATTACGTTCGCTTCTGGGTCCATAACCCCCAGCACATACCCCGGCGGGTGCAGTTGCAAATCTTCCAACGCTCCTTCTCGACCAAAGGCGTCAGTCGTGGCCTGGGCACATATAGCATGAAGCTGCTGTCGGAAGCCTATTTGCAAGGGCGAGTCTCCTTCACTACCAGCGAAACGGAAGGCACGACCTTTATGGCGATGTATCCGCAGAAATGGGTGAACCTCTCTGAGAAGGTGATGCCCTCCGCCGAATAGCTGGATTCGAGGTTTAGTTGGCAGGCGATGACTCAATGGAAAATTGGGCTGATGAAACAGCTTAGAACGAACATTCAACAATTCATTCCATTGTTGGTGTTCTTGTTGGCCTGGGTGGGTCCGGCAGCGGCGCAAACGGCCGTTTCCCCCACCTCACCGCCTCCCACCCTCCGCAACGACCTGAGCGTCAACTACCCCAACGACGCCCGCTTCACCCTGTCCCTGCCGCCCGACGCCGCCATCGTCCAGGCCGACCTCATCTACGGGCTAGATCGCCTGAGCTGCCTGGAGGCCGCCGCCCGCGTGCCCGTCGCCCTCAACGCCACCGCCGACGGGCTGACGGCCGATTGGACCTGGGTGATGGCCCGCTCCGGCAACCCGCCGCCAGGGTCCACCCTCTGGTGGGAATGGCGGCTTACCGACGCCAATGGCGGGCAAACACCTACCCCGCGCCAGAGCTACCCCTTCCGCGACGAACGAGTCGCCTGGCGCACGGTCTCCGCCGACCGCATCCACCTGCACTGGTATCGCGGCGAAGTAGGGCCGATGTTATTGGAAGCGGCCGTCGCTGGCCTGGAACAGCTAGAAGCCGACATGGGCATCACCCTGCAAGACGAGGTGCAAATCTATATCTACGGCAGCGCCGCCGATATGCGTCAGGCGGTGCTGTACGTACAAGATTGGGCCGGCGGCCTGGCCTTTAGCGATTATGGCATTATCCTGCTCGGCGTACCCCCGGCCAGCGCGTCCGGCTGGGGGCGCAGCGTGGTGCGCCACGAATTGGCCCATCTGGTGACGGAGCAGTTCGCTTTTAGCTGCGTCGGTGGCCGTCGCCCCACCTGGCTGGAGGAAGGGTTGGCCGTCTACGCTGAGGGAGAACTCTCGACGGACATGCAAACGGCCCTGAACCGGGCGCAAGCCGCCGACAGCTTCGCCCCCTTGCGCAGCCTGAGCGGGACGTTCCCGGCGCACAGCGAGCGGGCGGGGCTGGCCTATGCCCAGAGCTACAGCGTGGTGGAGTTCATGCTGCGAACTTATGGACGGGAAAAGTTGCAAGAGTTACTCCTGACTCTGGCTGCCGGGCAGGCCAGCGATGCCGCCCTGGAAGCGGTTTATGGGTTCAACGTGGATGGGTTGGAGGCGGCCTGGCGGCGTGAGAGGGGGTTGGCGGAACGGCCGTTTCCCCCCACTCCCACCCCCATCAAC
>CAYONK010000608.1:0-3160 GCA_964405285.1 uncultured Ardenticatenaceae bacterium | reverse complement strand
GCGGCTGACCGTATAAGCGGCGGCGTAGACATAGTCGCCGTCCGGCGTTACGGTCACATCCCAGGCGCCTTGCAGCCCCGTCACGCCCGCCACGCCATCCTGCACCCGCCCCAGGTAGCAGAGCGTACCGTCGCTGTTGCGCAGGAAGTGGGCGATGGCCCCGCTGCCCCAACTGGCGACGTAGAGATGACGGCCGTCCGGGCTAATGGTCAATCCTGTCGCTCCGCCCATGCCCAATATCGTAATCACCGGGCAGCCTGGCCACGCCTGGAGCTGGTTGTGGACAAGCGCCTGCCTGAAGCTAATCAGGCCGGACTGGGGATTGCGCTGGTAGGTGACGATACGGCCGTTCGTCCCTGACGTATGGGAAATGGCGTAGAGATAGGCGCCGTCGTCGCTCACAGCCAACTGCTGTACGCCGTTTAAATTGCTGGCCGAGGTGACAGTGGCGACGTAGCTCACCGACCCATTGGCGCTGCGGCTAAAGATGAAGATGGCGTTGGAATCGGTGGCGGCGACGTAAATGTAACGGCCGTCGGGCGAGACAACCAGGCCATAAGGCGCGGTGAAATTGCTCAACTCAGTCCCGTTTCGGAAAGAGGCCACGATAGTCAACGCGCCGCTGTCGTTGTTCCGCTCCATCACCAGGAAAGCGGGCTGAGATCCGCTGAGGCTCGTTCGCGTTGCGTACACCTGCTGACCGTCCGGGGAGATGGTCAGGTCGGTTACGCCAATCAGCGCGAAAGCTGTCAACGGTGGCAGCGGTGTCAGGAAACCGGTGGTCAGATTTCGTTCAAAGATAGCGATAGAGGAGGAATTGAAAGCGGCCACATACACATGCCGCCCGTCCGGGCTGACGGAGACGCCGGTTGCGCCTGACAACGGCTGCGTGTTGTCAACGTGCAGCAGGCTTTGCCCCGGCGTACTCAACGGCTGGAACGGCGGCGGCTCGCCCTGGCAGACCAGGTTGAAGCTGACCTGAGGCCGCGCCGGGTCGTTGGTTGTGATGTTCAACTGGGCCGTTCGCAGCCCGACGGCGCTGGGCGTGCAGTGAATGGCGCCATCTATCGGCGCGTGGCCGAAGGGGATGGTGGCGGGCATGAAATCTATGGCGAAGTCGGCCATATTCGGCCCGCTCAGGTTGAAGGTCAGCGTCAAGTCGGCCGCGCCGCTGTTGCTCAGGGCGATGGTCGCTTCGCCCGTTTCGCTCAGTTGAACCGGGCCGAAATCAACCGGGCCAGGGAGGATGGGATTGCTGGCAAAAGCGGGGGCGGGCGCATCCGTCACTTCGCATAGCAAATTATAGATAGCTTCCGGCCGGTTGGGGTCATTGGTTAGCAGGGAGAGGGTCGCTGTGCGCGTCCCGGCCGTGTTGGAGAGACAGACAAGTTCAACCTCGGCCGCCGGGTCGCCATCGGCGATAGTCAGGGGGAAGCTGGTCGCCAGGCTAAAGCTGCTGGCATGTTCGCCACCGATGAGCGGTTGGCTGAGGATCAGGTCGGCGTTACCCGTCTCAAAGATGGTGAAGCTGCCATTGGTGGGCGTACTGGTCGTCGTTGAACCGACAAAGATGGGGCCAGGCTGGATGGGCGTGGAGCCATACCCGGCAAAGCGGGCGATTGTCTCATACGCGCCGATGTCGCAGACGGCGCTGCCGTCGCCGTCGCCGTCGCGGGGGCGGGGCTGGCCGCGCTGGTCTTCGTTGTTGACCGGCGCGGCGGCGCAGACGGCCGCGCTGCCAGCGTCAATGGCCGGGCTGTCGGGGCGCAGGCCGATGGTCAGTAGGGAGGCCAGCGGCCCGCCGTTGAAGCCGGGCGCTTCCAGGCGCGGGTCGGCGCTGGTGATGCTGCCGCCGCAGGTTGCGCCGGGATATTGGAGATTATTGCCCTGGTTTTGCGGCGCGGCTCCGGCGCAAACGGATGCGCCGCCGCTGAGGATGCTGTTCCACACCTGGACGGTCCCGCTGTTGTGGAGGGCGTCGCCCTGGCTGGCGGCGTTGTCGGCCAGGGTGACGTTGCGGAGCTGCATCTGCCCGGCGGCGACGCGCAGGGCGCCGCCCTGGCCGTTGGGGGCGGCGTTGGCGAAGAAGGTGGTGTTGGCAACGGCCGTTACCGCCCCACTCCCCGCCTGATGAATCGCCCCGCCCGTACCATCGTTGGCCGTCAGGTTGCCGTTCAAGGTCGCCCGGCGAATGTCCAGATTGCCGTTATTGCTAAAGATAGCCCCGCCCCGCCCTTCATAAGCCGGGCCGCCGGAGGCGTTACCATTAAACGAGCTATCCCGAATGGACGTGGGGATGTCGTCGTTCAAGTAAATGGCCCCACCGGAGCCGTGGAACGTGAGGTTGCCGCTAAAGGCGACGCGCTCGATGACGATCTGGTTGTCTTCGTAGCCGTTGTTGCTGTACAGCGCCCCGCCGCCATGCGTGTTTTGCGATCCCTCGGCGATATTGCCGGAGAAGATGGAATCGGTGATGGCAAGGTTGCTTGTACTCGGCGCGGCGATGGCCCCGCCTTGCTGCCCGGCCCGGTTGCCGCTGAAATTCGTGGCGCTGATGAGTAGGGTATGATTCGCCCCGCCGGTAAAGAGGATGGCCCCGCCGCGTTGTTCCGCCTGGTTGCCGCTGAAATTGCTGCCCAGGATGCTCAGGGAACGGCCGGCGCGGATGGCCCCGCCATCATTGCCGGTGGCGACGTTGTTGACGAAGCTGACCCCGGCCAGGTTCAGCGTGCCGTTGTTGGCGTCAATCGCTCCGGCGGTGGCGGAACGGCCGTCGCGCACCGTCAGATTCAGCAGGGTCAACTCCCCATTGTTACCTACGTTGAAGAGCCGCGTCGTTTCGCCGCCGCTGAGGATAATGGGTCCCTGGATGGTGATGGGTGTGTTGGCGTTGAGGGCGCTGCCCAGCTTGATCGTGCCGGAGACGCTAAAGGTGATGGTGTCATGGCCGCTGCCGGCCGGGCAGCTGCTGTTGGGGTAAAACTTGCTGTCGGTGTTGGCGTGTTGGATGGCGTCGCGCAGGGAGCATTGGCCGGGGATGTTGTTGGTGTCGTTGAGGGTGTTGACGGTGATGGTGGCCGCTTGCGCAGGCGCGGGAGAGAGCAGGAAGGTGAGTAGGGTGGCGAGAAGGAAATGGTCGCCCGATCGGCCTGGATCGTGC
>CAYONK010000607.1:0-3167 GCA_964405285.1 uncultured Ardenticatenaceae bacterium | reverse complement strand
CTGGTCTGGAGCTTCATCACCCTGGATCCGTTCACCGGCGACTATCCTGGGGACGCGCTGGCCGGTTTCCTGCCGCCCAACGACGGCAGCGGGCGCGGCGAAGGGTACGTGATTTTCGAGGCGCGTATCAGGCCGGATGTGCCGCTGGGCACGCTCGTCAATAACGAGGCCGACATCATCTTTGACACCAACGAAGCGATCAACACCGGTGTGGAGACGGTGATTGTAGGACGGCCGCCGTCATCTCAGTATCAACTGTACCTGCCGATAATCATCCGCTGATGAAATGGCGGGCTGCTCATCTCACAGGTCGCGCTTGGCGATCTGAGCAGCCCGCCACTGGGGAGGCCAGGGCAAAGTGGGGGCGGATTGTACTGCCTGTGGAGCGCCTGACCCCACAACGTCGGATCGGCTGTTCATGTCAGCGCGCATTGGCGTTTAGGGTTGGTGAGGCAAACGGCCGTTTTCCGCCCGCACCGTCAACACCCCAGCGCACCAGGAGACCGGCTGATAGGTCAGCGACACCAGCTGCAAGCCCTCCACTTCGCCATAGGCAAAGGGCGCGGTTTGTCGCATCAGCGGCGCCGAGACGCTTTGTTCTGGCCCAATCCAGAATGGCGCGGCGGCGGTCAGGTCCGGGTCAAACTGGCTGGCCCAATCCCCCTTGAAGTAGATGGCATTGACCAGAACCAGAGTGGTGAGGGCGTTGAAAATGCCCGGAGGGATGAGGTTTTGGATTTTCTGCGCCGTTTTCTCTTCGACCCAGGTGTTGATGAGCTGGCGTGCGGCTGCGGCGTCCCGGTAATCAACGGCCGTGATGGTTGCCTCATAATACGCGGCCACCAGCGCCAAATAGTCCGGCAGAAACGGATACCCTTGCTGCGGGTACAACGCATTCGCCACGCTGAGCTGAACCTGCCCAGTAGCGCTGCTGCTGTTTATGGTGGCCTCCAGGTGAGCAAAGGCGGCATGGAGCTGAGGCGGGTCGAGGTGGAAACGTAACGCCTGGGCCATTTGCGCCGCCGTTCTGCCCCGCGCCCCGGCGTAGTTCAGCGCCAGGGCGGTGGAGATGCTGTAGGGTGAGAAGAAGAGGTTGCCCGCTTCGGCCCGCAGCCTCTGTTAGAGCGCCAGGGCGAATTCGGTGTTATCGGCGACGAGCGACCCTACCACGTCATCGCTTTTGTTCCCGTCATTGCGCCTGAACATAGACTCCTGCTTTTAAAGTGGCCCAGACAGCAGCAGCCGGTAGACACCTGGACATGGCCGATAGCCCAGTTTGCGATTGATCGCCAACATCGGGGCGTTGAGCGCGTTGTTATGGGTGCGGATGTAGTCTGCGCCAGACGCCTGAGCGTATTGGATGGCGAGCAACTTCAAAGCCTGGGCGATTTTGCGCCGGCGATACGCTTTGTCCACGCCGGTTATCATGTTGTACATGGCGTTGGTGTGGGCGAAATAGCCCAGGGCGGCCAGGCCAATGTAACGTTCCCCGTCCAGCGCCAGGATTTGCCCATCGGCGCGGAACCAACTGGCCGTGTCGAACAAGGCATTGAGGGTGGCGAAATCCGGGAATGGCTCGTCGGCGTCCGGGGCATCGTGTTCGAGTTCCTCGTTGAGGCGATGCAGTTTGCGCCGCGCCGCCTCGGTGTCCCCTTCTGCGGCCAGGGTGGTGAAGCGGATGCCGCTGGCGGTGACCGCCTCCACAAGCCCGGCAAAGGGGGCCGGGTCAAAGGCGCGGACATCCAGGCGTGACTCGAAGGCGTGGTCGTAGATTTGGAAGCCGCGCGTTTCGGCGAAGCGCAGGCTGTCCGGGTCATTGTCTTGCACTTCGGCCGCCAGGCTGGTGGCGCCTTGTGTCCGGGCGAAGGCGAGTGCTTCGTGGTAGAGCTGCGCGCCCAGGCCGCGCCGCCGATGTTGAGGGTGGACGTTGAGCCAGAGACGGTAACGGCCGTTTGGATCAAAAGTTTCCCGACCAACAAAACTGTAGCCGATGATGGCCTCGTCTTGGAAGGCGATCAGGCGGCGGCGCAGCTTGCCCGGCGCGGGGATGTCCCACTCATGCAGTTGGGCTGCGCTCAGGGGTTCCGGCTCCGTCAGGTTCATCATCTCCACCAGGGCCGGATAATCGGCCTGGGGGTCGGCGATCCGCAAAGAGATGGTCATGGCGTTCCCTCCCGGCGGGTTCTGGCCGATTGCATTGGCCAGGCCGCGGTAAACATTGAAGATGAGTGTATTGTAACGCAGAAACGGCCGTTCTCTCCCCCCACTCCTCAAAAACGAACCAGATAGATGGAGTCCTGGGCAGTCTGGTGGAAGCCTAACCTCTGCGCCGTCTTGATGGAGGGCAGGTTGTCGCTGGCGCAGACCCAGCCGATGTCATAGATGCCTTGTTGGAGAGCGTGGCGGATAACGGCCGTTGCCATCACCCCCGCCAACCCCCGCCGCCGGAACGGGGCGGCCGTCTCAATGCCCAATTCGCAGCGATTGCCATTGTTGTATTCCGACATGCACCAGCCGACAATCCGGTTCTGGTGGACCAGGCAGTAGCCAAAACTGCGGGCGAGAAAGTCGGCGACCGACGGCCGTTCCGACACCATCTCCTCGGTGACATAGGCGATATTTTCAACAGCCGGGTCAGCCAGCAGCGCCTGGTCAACCGGCCGCAACGTCAGGCCATCAGGCGTGTCCAGCGGCCAATCCCGCTGCCGGGCATCTTGCCGGAAGTAGAGGCGGGTTCCCGGAAGCGGCTCCCCCTGGGGAAACAGCGCTTCTGGACTGCCGCGCCATTCCGGCGGGCGATGGACAATCGCGCCGCGAAAGCCGGCCGCCTGGGCGATTGGCAAGAAGACCTGGCTGAAGAAGTGGGGCAGATGGGGCGATTCCTGGCCGCCGAGGTAGAGGCGATAGCTGGTCCAGCAAACGGCCGTTTCCGGGTTGTCGGGGTCATCTAGCCACACTCGACCAACGGCCGTTCCGCTTAAAACGGCGTCAATCGCCAGATGATGGGCCAGCGGCGTGAAGAGAGGGCGGAGTTGTGGTCGGTGTGTCGGTTTTGTTTCAATCATGGTCATCTCCCTGGATGTGGCGTTGCAAGTTGGCCTGGTCGCGCTCGTGTGACATCGTTGTTCTCCTGCCTGGGGGTTGGCGAAACGGCCGTTCTTCTTCCC
>CAYONK010000606.1:0-3175 GCA_964405285.1 uncultured Ardenticatenaceae bacterium | reverse complement strand
CTGTTCAATACCCCGCTAAACCCACAAGAAGACCACACAGTGCGCGCTATTCACACGGCTCTACGCATCCAGAAGAATATGATGGCTTACCACGAAAGTCTGCCGTTAGAAAAACGACTTTACTTCGGCGCAGGGATTCACGTAGGCGAAGCAGTGGTCGGCAACGTTGGCAGTGCGCAGCGTAAAGATTATTCAGCCATTGGCGACGCAGTGAACCTGGCGAAGCGTGTACAAGAGACGGCGCGTCCGGGTCAAATTTTGCTCACGTCAGCTGCCTATGAACAGGTGAAAGCGTGGGTGGCGGTCGAACCGTTAAATCCTATGCGGGTCAAAGGGCGACAAACGCTCGAACAAATCTATGCCCTTACCGGGCTGCATCAATGAACAAACCCCCTGTGATGGTAGTCACAGAGGGTTTGAAAAATTTGTTATAACAACTTCGTACAGGTCAACAGCACCTGTTGTGCTTTGGTAACTTATTCCCTGGCACGAGTTAGAAAGCCACCAAAACAAAGCGCCAGTGTACCGGCTTGTCCCCTGACATTTCGTGATCAGGCGCCTTATTGCCCATGTGTGCAAGACGTTGTTATAACGGGTGCGTTCACTCCGATAGCGATGTGTCGTGGAAGGGGGGAGAGACGCATTGTGAGTATACTAGTGAAAAAGTCCTGGTAAAATAGGAAAAGTTTTCCTGGTAACAGAAGGGTGGTAAAAATATGACTATGAACCAGAGTGAAAGACGGCAAAAACTGGGGGAGTTTTTGCGCCAACGTCGGGAAGGGATACGGCCGATAGACGTGGGTTTGCCCGCGTCCAATCGGCGGCGCACCCCTGGCCTGCGCCGGGAAGAGGTGGCCGTCCTGTCCGACATCAGCCTGACCTATTACACCAAGATCGAGCAGGGGCGGCTGGACGTGACGTTACCGGTGCTGGAATCGTTGGCTGCGGCGTTGCGCTTGAATCGTTCGGAGCGGGAGTATGCCTTTTCTCTGGCTACAGGCCGGACTGCCACCACCCCGGAATCGCGCCACGAAGAGGTGGACGATATGCTGCGCTATGTTTTGCAAAGCCAGGGTGCGAATCCAGCCTATATCATGGGACGGCGGTGGGACGTGCTGGCCTGGAATGACGCAGCCTGCGCCTTGTTGGGGGATTTTGCGGCGATGGACCAGTGGGATCGTAACGTGGTCGTGCAGCTTTTCGCCCGACCGGCGAACCGTCAGTTCATTACGGATTGGGAAAAACATGCCAAGATCGTGCTGGCAGAATTCCGGGCGAATTATGGCAGTTATCATGATGATCCTGCTTTTAACGAATTGATCGTTTATTTGCAGGAGCATAGCCCGGAATTCCGCGATTGGTGGGAAAACTATTACCGAGTGGGTGCGCAGGTTGCGCCTTACAAACGGATCGAGCATCCGGCTGTGGGGCGACTGCTGTTGCAGCAGTGCAGTTTCTACGTGGATGGGACGCCGAATTTGCGGTTGGTGATGTATTTGCCGGGCGACGAGGCAACGGCGGAAAAGTTGGTGCAGCTAGGCGCAATGTGGGAAATGTATTCCATGCAGAATTCACCAGCTTCTGCCAATGGGCGGGAGACGTCGCCGCATTTGGCTGCGCAGCAAGAAGGGTAGCTTATCCGTTGTCCGTAGCCCGTGTTTTGTGTTCAGCGATCGGGATTTTGCTGGGGGGCGTCAACGGTAAGCGGGCTTTTGGGGATGGGGGTTATTCTGTGACGATGATCGGCCCTAAAATATAGCGGTCTCCGGCCAGATTGCCGGCCGGATCGGAGATGTGCAGCCGACGGCCGTTTATCATCTCATACAGTCCCACTTCCACATAATACGTGCCGGGGGCCAGGTCGGGCGGGATGGGCAGCCGGTAGGGGTCGAGCATCCGCTGGCCGGGCAGCCATTTGGGAATCCAGAGGTGGGTCGGGGCGGAGCCGCCCAACGGGGTGTAATCGAGCGAGACGAACGGCCAATTGCCTGCGTCTATCAGGTGGACGAAGATGGTGTAGCTCTCTTCGGCCGGAGCCAGACTTTCCCATTCTAGCATCAGATGTAGGGTGTCGCCGGGGCGGGCGCGGATCGCTTCGGCGTCGTTCCAGGGGGCGGTGGCGGAACGGCCGTTTCCCCTTAACACCCCACTCACCAATCCCACCCGCTGCCGGAAATTCGCCAACAGGTAGCCGGTGCGAATGGGGTGGTCTTGCTCGGTTACGCGCAGCGTCCCCAGGTCCGCATCAAGCGAGAGTGCTTCGTCCCGGCTGAGATTGAGCAGGTCCAGCCGCACCGGATAGTCGCCGCTGGGCAAATCGTGCGGCAGGGCGAAGTCGAACGCCTCGACGACGATTTCGCCGGGGGTGTAGGTGGGCGTCAGTTGGCGGCTGTCGGTGGTGAAGGTGAAGTTGAGGTCGCCGACGCGGACGACCGGCACGTAAAAATCGGCCGGGGTGACGGGCGCGGTGAAGGCCAGCGTCAGTGGCACAAAGTCACCGGCGCGGACATCGCGCTGGGGCAGGTCATACCCGGCCAGGTGGATTTCGCCGCCAGCGGCTTGCAGCGGCGTCAATTCGGCGGGCAGGCTGAATTGCAGGTCGCTGCCGATGTCTATCACCTGGTAAAACGGGCGCGCCGGCCGCAGCCGGAAGCCAAAGTCTACAATCTCGCGCCGGTAGTTGCTCAGGTAGACCGGGCCACCGGGTAGGTAGTTGATGACGTTATCCAGCCAGGGGTTGGCGGAGCCGGTGGAGACGAGGAGAGGCTGGAGGTCGGTGGGGGGGAGGGAACGGCCGTTTACCCACTCCCCATACCACAACGGCGTCATATGCTCCCAATCGTTCAACAAGACCGCCCCTTCGCCCTGCCCGGCGAAGCGCGTAAAGACAGCGTCCACATAATCCTGGGCGGCCGTGTAATCGCTCAAGGCCACACGCGGCAGATTGCGGGCAACTTGCAGCCCTGGCCCCAGAAGGAAAAGAGCGGCGGCCAGCAGCCAGACCTCGTTGACAATTGACGATTGACGATTGACGATTGACGATTGTCCCTCTGCATCTCTGCGGGTTAACAAATTTTGCACGAGGGTTAGCAGGGCGAGGAAGCCGATGCCGGCCAGCAGGCCAATCAGCATGAACATGCCGAGTGAGTAGTCCATGATGTCTTGCACCCGCAGG
>CAYONK010000605.1:0-3176 GCA_964405285.1 uncultured Ardenticatenaceae bacterium | reverse complement strand
GTTCAACAATTGGTAGCTCCAGGTCAGGGCGGCTTCCATGCTACGATGGCGGGCCGGGGCGTCCTGCGCCGGGGTCGCCAGGAAAGTGAGCATATCTTCCAATTGCGCCAGAATTTCGGCCGGGCTGAGCAGGCCGCTGCGAGCGGCGGCCAGTTCCAGCGCCAGAGGCAAACCGTCTAAGCGGTGGCAGATGTAGGCAACGGCCGTTCCATTCTCCGCTGTCAGACGAAAGTGAGGATTGGCGGCCTGGGCCGACTCGATAAAGAAAGCGGCCGCCGCATACCGGGCAAACGCCTCCGGCGGCGGCAGGGGCGACAGCGGCGGCAGGGGCAGCCCATCCAGGGGAAAAGACTGCTCGCCATACAGCCGCAGCAAGCTCTGGCTGGTGACCAGCAGGGTCAGACCAGGGGCCGCTTGCAGCAGCGCGCCGAGGTGGACAGCGGCCGGCAGCAGATGCTCGAAGTTATCCAGCAGCAGCAGGAGCCGTTTATAGCGCAGCGCCTCGACCAGGGCATCCAGCGGTGAGGTGTTGGGACTGGGGCGAATGGAGAGATGGGTGGCAACGGCCGTTAACACCTGTTCCGGCTCGGTAAGGGCGGCCAGAGGCACAAAAAAGAGGCCATCCGGGAAATGGTCCGCGTGACGGCCGGCCAGATGGTGGGCGGCCGCCAGCGCCAGGCGGCTCTTGCCCACGCCGCTGGGTCCGGTCAGGGTGAGTAAGCGGCGACCTTTTTCCGTCAGCAGTTGGGCGAGTTGAGCCACTTCTTGTTGGCGGCCGATGAGCGGTAGAAGAGCAGAGGGGAGAGAGACAAGCTGCATAGGTGGCTGCGCGGGTCGGATCGCCAGAAAGTCCGCTGCCGGGGCTTGTTCCTGGAGGAGCAGCGGGGGCGGCGTGTTTGCCAGGATTTGCTCGCGCAGCTGTTTCGTTTCGGGCATAGGTAGCACGCCCAATTCCCGCTCTAGCAAGTCGGCGAATTGTTGGTAGGCCCGGATCGCCCCGGAACGGTCCCCCAGGGCATAGCGGAAGAGCATCACCTGGCGCTGCCCCGCTTCATGCAACGGGTCATACCGCAGTAGCCGTTGGGCGGAGAGCAGCGCCTCAGCGTAGCGCTTCCCTTGCCGCTGCTCATCAATCAGCCGTTGCAAGGTAAGCAGAAAGCGCTGGTGCAGTCGCTCTCGTTCCGGGCGCAGCCACTCCTCATCCACCAGGGGGAGCAATCGCCCTTTGTACAATTGCGCAGCCTGCGCCAGACGGCCAGACTCGGCCGCTTCTATAAAGGCGTCCACGTCCAGCCAGTAAGGGGCCAGCGGGTTCCACTGCACGTCGGGTCCGTCGCGGCGCAGCCAGGGGGCTTCTGGCGCGGCGGGGGGTAAGGCGCGACTCAATTCATAGAGATGGCGGCGCAAATTGCCACGCGCCGTCGCCTCATCCACATCGGGCCAGAGGGTGAAAGCCAGCCGGTCCCGGCTGATGGGCTGCCGTTGGAGCAGGAGGTAGGCCAGCAATGGACTGGTTTTCGGCAAAGCAGAAAAGGGGTAAGCAGTCTCATTCAGATGCAAGGTTAAACCGCCAAACAGGTGAATCCGCAGCACAGGCGCGCTCCTTACAAGTCCATAAACTTACAGTGTCCTTGAGTGGTGAGTTGCATGTCACATGTTACATGTTTCATAGGTGGTCAAGGCCGTTTCGGCCCCAACAATTGCCGCCTACCATCCTATACCAGCGCCTCCCCATTCCGGCTGGCGCTAGAGGGGCAAACCAACAAGTCTCCGCTTACAGCTATTCTCAATTAAATAGCAATTACGGCATGGTTCATCAAGCGAGGCATTTTCTTTACAAATCAGCGCTGAATTGTCATGCTGAGCGAAGCGAAGCATCCCTACGACCTCGGATTTTCCGGGGGAACGGGATGCTTCGGTGTTGCTCAACCAGGCTCTCAGCATGACACCTCTCTTGTTAAATTGAGAATGGCTGGTTGCAGAGGGAATTGCTTGACCATACCCTCAAGTAATGACTTCGCGCCGCCATTTTGTCAACCCCTTTTCCAAATTGAGAATTGCTGGTGTCATGCTGAACGAAGTGAAGCATCCCAGAGGCGTCGGGGGTCTTTTTTGCCCGGAAAGTCACGGCCAGCTACGATGCGGCTGGGTCCAATTCTCTTTTGGCACATGTGAACTTCAGGCCAAAGCCGACGCCTTGCGCCTGACTGTCTCCGCTGACAGCGAGGCGGCGTTTGCCCGCGTCAAACACGTTGTGGCCGATCACCTGATTCGTTTTGGCAGCGCGGAAACGCTGCGCGTCCGCTGGGTTGACGCCGAAGTCTGAGACGCCGCCGGATGACATTCGCCAACGCCCACTCCCAAAACCGAACGAGACTCATTGGCCCAGCCGCTTTGCTGCCGGTGGCCTGAACCCGGAGGGAGACGTGGCGATGCAGGAGGCGCTGGCGAACCCGCTGGTGCAAACCCTGGCCGCCATCCGGGCGAACCGCCTCTTTGTCGTGGATGGGTTGGCCTGGAGCAACACGGGCGGACCGATGGCGGCCAGACAGGTGTTGGCTGACGTGGCCGACGCGCTGGGAGAATGACAACCTCGATAAATTCCGCGCACTCGTTTTAGACGGCAGCCCTCCGGCACAAGTAAGATAGGGGGCTTTAGGATAACGGCCGTTGGCGCGGCCATGCCTGGCAGGCATGGCCGCGGCCTGGTTCCCGGCGCACATGGGGAGCCTGTCCGCCTCGAAAAATTCCGGGAGCGCTCTTTTTTGCTAATTGGAGAACTCTCGAATTACCCCAGGCATGGCCCAGCCGCAAACTGCCCATGACGTGGGTAGACAGCCAGCAGCGGTATGTAGACCGCGCGTCTGCGGTCAACCCATCTCAGCGCATGACAACCGGCAAATAGACGAGCAATACCCCGGCGAACTCATACGCGCCGCTGTCGCACGCGGCCGCGCCCCGCGCATAGCCCCGCTGGTCCAGGCCATTGGTCGGCGCGGCGGCGCAAATGGCCGGGTTGCCCGCCCCAATGGCAGGACTGCCTTCAAGCAAGGCGTGGGTCTTTGTTGGCCCACCATTATCGGCCAGCGGGGACAGCCCCGCGTCAGCCACGTTCGTCTGGTCAGACGGCAAATTCTACTCCAGGTTGATTTGAACATTAGTACCGGCCGCACCAA
>CAYONK010000604.1:0-3178 GCA_964405285.1 uncultured Ardenticatenaceae bacterium | reverse complement strand
TAAAACTTCAAGTGCAAATGACCGTTGACGGCTATATTGGCGGCCCCAATGGTGAAATGGATTGGGTGACACTGCCCTGGACAGACGACATCAACAACTATGTTGACGCCATTTTAGAGCCTGTGGATACCTTTGTGTTGGGCCGAAAGCTGGCCGAAGGCTTTATTCCTTATTGGGCAGACGTAGCCGCCGATCCCGATAACCCCGAAGTTGAGTCAGGCAAGAAATTTACCGACACGCCCAAAGTTGTTTTTTCCAAAACGCTTGAGCAGTCTAAGTGGGAAAACACGACCGTAACCAGCGGCGACCTGGTTGAAGAAATCACCAGGCTGAAACAACAAGAAGGACAAGACATCTACGCCTTTGGCGGGGCGACTTTTGTTTCTGCTCTCATCAAACATAGGCTGATTGACGAGTATCATCTATTTGTCAACCCGGCGGCCATTGGCAGTGGACTGCCCATCTTCCAGCAGCTTGACAGCAAGCAAAATCTGAAATTAGTCAAATCCGTGGCTTTTGACTGCGGAATTGTTGTCCTCAATTATGAGGTGAAACGCGATTAAAGGAAGCAATGCGAAATGTTGGCCGACAGCAGAAATCGCCCCAGACAATCTCCCAAATTCCTCCGCGAATTTCCGTGTAATTTCGACTCAGTACAACTGCAAAATCTCTGACAACCCCCTTTAATTCTGGCGTAGCCGAGCGAGGAAAAAATGATACCCCATCCATTAGTGTTACAAGTGCGCTTCACCCGCGGCGAATTTCAACGCGCCCTAAAAAATGTTACCCCTGAAGAAGCCGTTCGCCAGTTTGAACCAATCAACTGCATCAGTTGGATCATTGGTCATCTGGCCTGGCAGGAGCAGCTATATTGGCTTACCCATGCGCAGGGCATAACGCCCGCGCCCGAAGTCAACGCCTGCGCCAGCGGCCAACCGGCCAGCGCCCCGCCGCTAGATGAGATGTGGGCCGCCTGGCGGCTGGTGACGCAAACGGCCGACGCCTGGCTGGACACCCTCGGCACGGCCCAATTGGAAACCCACACCCTCAAGCGCAGCAATCCCTATGAACCTTATAAGGAGAGCATTGGCACACGCCTGCGCCGGACAACCTACCATTACTGGTATCACACCGGCGAGTCCCAGGCCATTCGCCAACTGCTGGGCCACACTGGTCTGCCCTCTTTCGTGGGCGATATTGGCGGCAAAGCGCCATATATTCCCGAAGCCAGAAGCGAGGCCGCTCTTTAGGAGCGAAGGAGAGAGTTATGCGTAAGTTAGTTGTTTTTAATGCAGTGACGCTAGATGGTTACTTTACCGGCGAAAATGGCGACATCAGTTGGGCGCATACAAATCCAGAGGATGCCGAATGGAACGACTTTGTCGCCGGTAATGCCAGTGGCGACGGGTTGTTATTATTCGGCCGGATCACCTACGAGCTGATGGTAAGCTACTGGCCGACACCGCTGGCCGCCGAGAATGATCCGATTGTAGCCGAAAGGATAAACAATCTTGCAAAGATTGTTTTCTCCCGAACATTAGCTGAGGTGTCGTGGCAAAACACCAGCTTGGTGAAGAGCAATTTGGTAACCGAAGTGCAAAAGCTGAAAAATGAAGCGGGATCCGATATGACTATCCTGGGCAGCGGCACGATTGTTAGCCAGTTGGCGGCGGCCGGATTGATTGATGAATACCAGATTGTCGTGGTCCCGGTCGTCCTCGGCCGTGGCCGGACGATGTTCGCTGGCCTCCCGGAAAAGCTGCCGCTTAAGCTAGCAGAGTCTCGCACCTTCACCAATGGTAATGTCTTCCTGCGCTACAAGCCGGGGTGAGGAGGAAACAGTGGGTAAACTGATTTACGCAATGATGGTATCGCTGGATGGTTTTATATCAGGACCGGATGGCGAGCTTGATTGGCACGTTATTGACGAGGACTTGCACCGGCATTTCAACGACCTGGAAAGTGAGATGCACATGCTTTTGTACGGCCGTCGCCTCTACGAGACGATGGCCGCTTATTGGCCTACGGTGGAGCAAAATCCGTCAGCCCAGGATGTTGAGGTGGCCTACGGCCGTATCTGGAACGCTAAACCCAAGATCGTGTTTTCCACAACCCTGGATAAGGTCGAATGGAACAGCCGACTGAGCAGAGAAGTCACCCCCCATGAAATCAGGCGGTTGAAAACCCTATCAAGGCAAAATCTCTCCGTGGGCGGGGCAGACCTGGCCGCCACTTTCCACCGGCTTGGCCTGATTGACGAGTATAGGCTGTACGTCAATCCCGTTGTGGCGGGCAGGGGCAAGCCGATGTTTTTGGACGTGGATAGTGTGGCGCATTTGCGGTTGGTGGAAACACGGCCGTTTAACAGCGGTGTTGTATTGTTGCGCTACGAAGCGGTCAATGAAGCCGAACGCAACCTGCCGACCGGTTTGGGCAAACCGGCCGAGCAGGCGCTGGCCGTCGCTGGCTACAATCGGCTTGAGCAGTTCACCGAGGTCAGCGAGAAGGATATTCTAAATCTGCATGGTGTTGGTCCCAAAGCGGTCGGTCTGCTTCGTCAGGCGCTAACCGCCAAAGGTTTATCGTTTGCTGAATAATGACTCTGCCGAAAAAACCACAAAGACACGAAGATCGCAAAGATTTTCCCAGAGTAACTTCGTGCCCTTTGTGTCTTTGTGGTACCTTTTTTCGGGATACTCAATAATGGAGGAAAAATGAACAAGAATAAGCAAAAAATCACCCCTTACCTCTGGTTTGACCATCAGGCTGAAGAAGCGATAAATTTCTATACTTCCCTCTTCAATGACAGCCGGATCGTGGCGATCAACCGTTACCCGGAAGGGTTTGAAGAAGGGCCAATGGCCGGCATGGCCGGCAAAGTGATTCACGCCGTTTTTGAGCTGGCCGGTTATCAGTTTATGGCCATTGATGGCGGCCCCCTCTTCAAATTCACCCCGGCCATCTCTTTTTTCGTCAATTGTGAGACCGAAGCCGAAATTGATGGCCTGTGGGCCGCTTTGTCCGATGGCGGAGAGGTAGCTATGCCCCTGCAAGCTTACCCCTTCAGCCCTAAGTTTGGCTGGGTCCAGGATAAGTACGGCCTGTCGTGGCAGTTGAATCTAGGTCAGAGCGAACCCAAAATCACGCCTTTCTTGTTGTTTGTTGGCGATCAGGATGG
>CAYONK010000603.1:0-3179 GCA_964405285.1 uncultured Ardenticatenaceae bacterium | reverse complement strand
ATGTAGGGGCGGGTCTTGTACCCGCCCAGTCGAGGGCGACCACAAGGGTCGCCCTCTACATCTGGTGTCAACCCCATGAAATCCTGAAGAGCCAATCTGTGTTCATCTGTGTTGATCTGTGTCCCATTTTTTAGAAAGCGATTGCCCTGTAGAGAAATGTGATTCTCTGAGATTTTGCGTGGTGAAATGGTAAAATCAACAAAACGAAAACTTGCAAACCATATAGGATCAAGATTAGAAGACGTGCATACTCGTAAGTCTTTGACCAATCACCAATACATGACCCAACATCAGTTTGTTGTTGCCTGGAAAAAACTGCATCACTGGCTGGTGATCAATCAGCCTTTTTTGCTGTTATTGGCAGCCTTTGTCATCCTGCGGTTGTTAGCCATTTTGCTGCTGCGTCCTGGTGGATTTGTTGTTAACCAGGGGCCGGATATGATGTACTATTTTGAAGTGGCGCGTCTGACGGGTAGTGGCGAACGGCCGTTCTTCGACTTTTGGATGGAATACCCTCCCCTCATGCCCTGGCTGCTCACGTGGGCCTACCACCTCAGTCTGCATTTCCCTGTCTGGGACACCCCTATCTTCTGGTTTAACACCATTTTTCGCTTGCTGCTGCTGCCGTTTGATGCGGCCTGTCTGATCCTGGTTTACGCCAACCTGCGCCAACTGACACAACGGGAGCAAGCCACGCTCGGAGCCGCCTTGTGGGCCTTGTTATTTACCCCCTTGTTCACCCTGCTCAGTTGGTTCGACCCGCTCACCCTCAGCTTTCTCCTCCTGGGATTGTACGGTTTTTTGCGACGGTGGCCTGTGGTTGCCGGCGCAGCGATGGGACTGGGATTTATGGCCAAAGTGCTGCCGGTTGCCATTGCGCCAGCAGGTTTATTTGTGTTTCGGCGGCTGCGGGTCAACGCTGTTTATGTGGGCAGCGCGGCAGTGGCCGTCTTGTTGATATTGCTGCTGCCACTGCTGCAAGCCACAGAATATGTGATCGCCTGGGTACGCGCCCTGCTGAATGTTTCTGCCTGGGAAACGGTCTGGGCCTTGTTGGAAGGCTATGACGGGTATGGGCTGGTAGCGCCATTAAGCTCTCGCAACAATCCGGCAGCGGCGAGTTTTGCCGCCAATGAACCTTCCCTCCCCTGGCTGCCCATCACCTTGATGTTTATCGTGGTCTATCTGGCCGCCGTCAGCCGACGCATTGATTGGGACAATAAAAGACGAGTGGCGCAGTTTTCCCTGTTCAGTCTGGTGTGGTTTGTCCTGTACAGCAAGGGGTACAGTCCACAATGGGCGACGTATGTGAGTACATTGGCGTTGATCGCCCTGCCATTAGGGCGCGGTTTGGGGTATGGCCTGATCCTGAGCTTGCTTTTGGCGGCAGAATGGCCTTTTGCCTTCATTGTGCTGCCCCAGGTGGATTGGTTCTTGGCGACGATTATCATCTGGCGAACGGCCGTTATCCTGCTCATCGGTCTTGAGGCGCTGGCGTGGGCGCTGCCAGAGAATAGAGCCTGGCGAACCATACAGCGCTGGGCGTTTCCTCTGGGGCTGAGCATCAGCCTACTGCTAACAGTGGGATTAACCCGCCCCACCTTTGAAGCCTACAAGTCCGTTCGGCTAGAAAACGAGCCATTGGCGGCGTTCATCACGGCACAGCAACAGGCAACCCATGACAATACGGTGATCACGTTGGCGCAGCCCACCCTGCTGGAACGGTTGCAGCCCTATTTACCGGCTCAAGCCATCGCCTTAATGCCTTTTGCCTGGTCGGAAACGGATGCCGCCAACTGGCTGGCGGCGCAGGCAAACGAACATGACAATCTGTGGCTGTTGTTCGACAACAGTCAGGAGACAGGCCGTCAACTGGTTGATGGCGGGCGGGCCTGGCTACAAAGCAACACCTGCCCGGCATTGGAAACATGGGACGGTGATATCTGGGTCGGGAACTATATCACCACACCACCGGGAAATTTAGAAACGGCCGTTCACCCCTTCCGCGACAATATCACCCTGCTTGCCTACACACAGCCCCCTGCCGCCGCAAACCCTGGCGATGCTCTCTGCATTCAACTGCACTGGGCGACTCAGGCGCCGCTGGAAACCGACCCTAAAATTTTTATCCATATACTCGATGAAAACGGACAGGTCGTAGCTCAAAACGATCTCTCGCCTAATCCCAGTATGGCAGACTGGACAACAGGAGAAGAAATCACGACTCGGCACGGGCTGGTCTGGCCGCTGCTATTGCCCTCTGGCGTATATGAAATCCGCGCAGGTTTGTATGATCCGGCTTCCGGCCTGCGGTTGCCGTTGCAAAGCGGCGCTGACAGCGTTTTTCTAGGAAACATACCATCCAGTTCTTCTGACTAAGCTGTTAGGTAAACCGGTTCAATAATCCAACTGAATTCCCTCATTGACCACCTTCGCCCGCGCCACATACCGGCCGGGCGTCTGCATATTCGTCCAGCCTCCGGCGTCGCGCAGCACAAAAGGATTGCTCCCCTTGGCCGCCCGCGTGGCCCAGGTGTGGCGCAGGTCGTGGGGGCTTAACTCCCAAATACCCAGAATGTCCCGCCCCAGAATCTTCACCCGCGCCCCGATGGCCCGCACCGACATCACCTGCTCGGTCAGCTCCCCATTCTTGCGGCTGCCGCGCAGCAACGGGCCGCTCTGACGCCGGTAACGCTGGTAGTCGGCCAGAGCCGCCAGCAGGTCGGCCGTCAACTCCATCCGGTCCGTCGTGTCCGTCTTCTGGCGATAAACCGTCACATGCCCTGGTTCGGCCAAATCCTCCACCGTCAGCCCGGCCACTTCGCTGGCCCGCAGTCCCAAGTCCAACAGCAGGCACAGCAGCAGCCGGTCGCGGACACCTTGCGGGGTGGGGGGGTGCTGGGTTTTGAGGGTGCGGGCTTGAACGGCCGTTAATACAATCGCCTCCTCTTTCTTATGCCCGACTCGCGTTTGTTCCCGCAGTTCATCCACCCGCTTGCCTTCGGTACGGCCGTAGCCGCGCACCTCCCGAATCAGGGCCTGTTCGGTGGGGGAGAGCAGTCCCGCCTTCGCCGCCAGCCGGACATAGACCTTGACGGCCGACAGCCGGTTGTTGACGCTGGCCAGGCTGTATCCCTGGTTGAGCAGCCATTTAACAAAGCCTTCCACCAGCCCCCAGG
>CAYONK010000602.1:0-3181 GCA_964405285.1 uncultured Ardenticatenaceae bacterium | reverse complement strand
CAGCGTTGTAGTTGATATCGCGACCAGCAGACCGCGGGGGGGTAGAGACGGCCGTTGGGCAGGCAAAGGTCAACAGGGGCAATCAGTTCACGTTCCTCGGTCATCGGTCTCCTCGGGTTGGGCCACTTGCGTCAGACGCAATTTTTCTTTGTCAATGGACTGTATGTTACCGCAGAAACGGCCGTTTTGCCCGACAATTTGGTAGCCAACCAGGGCAATCGCTTTCTAACAATGGGGCACACCAGAAACCCCGGACGAAACAATCTCCCTCAAACCGGCCGACGCCCCCCTGACCCATCAACCTGATCCCGGCCTGATTGGCGTAACCTGGCGATGGGTCTTCTAGACAACGGCCGTTGACGACGCCCCCCACCAACGACCCTGCCCGCTACACCGTCCGCTTCAACGAAGCTGGCAGAGGCGGGCAAATTCTGGCGCAATCTTGACATCTCACCCAACTATTATACAATCCTTGCTATTGCAACTTTTTGCAACAACACAGCACTATGAGCAACAACCATACCATCATCACCGAGTTGCGGCAGCGCGGCTACCGCATCACGCCGCAGCGAGAATTGATCGTGGCGGCGCTGCTGCGCGGCGCGCACCATATGTCCGCCGAAGAGATTCTGGCGGAACTGCATAAACAGACGCAGGCCATCAACCTGGCGACGGTGTACCGCACCCTGGATTTGCTCTGGGCGGAAGGCTTTATCCATCGCAACGATTTAAGCGATGGCAGAATCGTATTCGCGACGGCGGCGCATGGCCCCCACGTCCATCTCGTCTGCCGCAAATGCAAGCAGGTCACGGACGCCGATTCCCCGTTGGTAGACCCGCTGGGCGACGCCCTGCAAAGGCAATATGGCTTCGCCGTTGACCTGGAGCATCTATCACTGTTTGGTCTATGCGAGGCATGTCAGACATAAGCAGAAGGAGCAGCGTACTATGAGAAAACATACCTTCTCTACCCTCATTGTAGTCATCTTCTCTCTCCTGATTCTCGTCGGGTGCGGCACGCCGGCCGAGACGGGTAGCCTGACTTTCCGCGCCAACGGCGAAGATTTTGTGCGCGAGGGTTTTGTCTCTAAAGATGGTTGGGCGATTCAGTTCGATCACGTGTACGTGACGTTGGCGGAGATTACCGCCTACCAGACCGACCCGCCGTTTGATCCGCACAGCGGCGGGGAGATTGCCGCAGCGACTCAGGTCGCGCTGCCGGGCACGATCACGGTGGACCTGGCCGAGGGAGACGAGGAAGCGGACCCGATTTTTGTGGGCGAGCTTACCGATGCGCCCGCCGGCCGTTATAACGCCCTCTCCTGGAATATGGTCCCCAACAGCGCTGGGTATCCGTTGGTGATGGTGGGAACGGCCGTTAAAGACGCCGAGACCATCGAATTCACCATCCAGATCGAGACACCTTTCCGCTACGCCTGCGGCGACTACGTGGGCGACGAGCGCAAAGGCATCCTGGCGGCCAATGGCGCGGCCGACCTGGAGCTGACCTTCCACTTTGACCACATTTTTGGCGATGGGGAGGCCGCGCCGGATGATGAGATCAACCTGGGCGCACCCGGTTTTGCCCCCTTTGCCGCCGCGGCGGCCAACGGCCGTTTAACCGCCAACCTGGCCAGCCTGCAAACCGCGCTCAACCCGGCCGATTTCCAGATGTTGGTAGACATTCTGCCCAGCCTGGGCCACGTCGGCGAAGGTCACTGCCACAGCGAGACGCCCTGAGCGGGAGAGATGATCCGCCGATTTCGCAGATGAACGCAGATTAGAGTAAAAAATCTGCGTCAATCTGCGAAATCGGCGGCTAACTGACGATGATGAACAAGAAGCTGGTTTTTCTATTGGTGGTGGGGTGGATGTTGGCAACGGCCGTTCTCGCCCACGCGCATGGCGCCCGGATCAACTACACGGTCAGCACCACCGTCACCATCGTCGCCCTCTACGATTCCGGCGAAGCGATGGCCGGGGCGCAGGTGACGGTCTACGCGCCCGATGACCCGGCCACCCCCTGGCTGACTGGCGTCACCGATGGCGAAGGGCGCTTCAGCTTCACCCCCGACCCGGCCATCCCCGGCACCTGGGACGTGCAGGCGCGGCAGGCAGGGCACGGGGCAATTAGCCACATCCCCATTGGCGAAAACGGGGCCACGACCGTGACGACCGGCTTCACCCCCTGGCAAATTGCTCTGATGAGCGGCAGCATCGTCTGGGGCTTCGTTGGCGTCGCCGCCTATTTTTCCCGAACGCGAAAGAGCTGACAGCTATATGCACATCCCTGACGGAATTTTGCCAACGGCCGTTGCCCTGGGCGGGTATGCTGTCACCGGTGGGTTGACCTGGGTTTCCCTGCGCCAGATCAACAAACAGGAAGACCCGCAGGCTGGCATCCCCCAGGCCGCCCTGCTCACAGCCGCCTTCTTCGTCGCCACCTGGATTCACATCCCCCTGCCGCCGATGAGTGTGCATTTGGTGTTGAACGGGCTGTTGGGCGTGGTCCTGGGCTATTATGCCTTCCCCGCCATTCTCATCGGCCTCTTTTTGCAGGCGATCATGTTCCAGCATGGCGGGCTGACCACGTTGGGCGTCAACGCGGCGATGATGGGCCTGCCCGCCCTGCTGGCCTATTTCCTCTTTCGCCTGCGCCTGCCGTTGGGTTTGGGGGGTAGTCGGTGGGGAACGGCCGTTTTCGCCTTTCTCGGTGGCGCATTGGGGATGGGGTTGGCCGCCCTCATCGCCTTCACCCTCATCGTCAGCACCATCCCCGGCGGGCTAGACGCGGCGACCGAACGGGCCAGCATCACCCTCCTCACCCTGGCCCACCTGCCACTGATGCTGCTAGAAGGTCTCTTCACCGCCTTCATCGTCACCTTCCTCCTGCGCGTCAGGCCAGAAATGCTCGCCGCCAACCCCCTCTAGCTCCCGCTCTAGCTACATGAGAGACCTCAGCCTCGACCAATACGCCCATCTCCCCTCCCCCATTCACCGCTGGGATGCGCAGTATAAGCTAATTGGCCTGTTTGGCCTGATGTTCGCTTTCTCCTTTGTGCAGCAGCTTCGCCTGCTGCCCCTGATCCTGCTGCTGACCCTGATCATCTTCCGCGTTTCGCGCCTGCCCTTCCCCTTTTTGCTGCAACGGCTGCGCTATCCCGGCGTCTTCTTGCTGGCG
>CAYONK010000601.1:0-3199 GCA_964405285.1 uncultured Ardenticatenaceae bacterium | reverse complement strand
TGATCAACAAAAGGACACAGGGATTCTTCGCCTGCGGCTCAGAATGACAAAGTCTCGTTGTAGTCCTAAAAAAGCGCGGTAAATGCCCGGCAAATATTGTCCGCCGCCTGTTGTACCGGGGGCGAGAGAAAGTCTCCCAGGTTGGCGCTTGCCGGTTGAATGCCCAATAACGCAACCTCGCAATCCAACTCGGACGTCAGGTATTGGGCCAGCATGTAGGGTGGCAGTGTATGGCTGGAGGCGCTGAGGCCGGCCGTGTCCTGCCAGGGCAGCCAACAAATCGCCCCAGGCTCCTGCGCCATCAAAGCAATATCAACAAAGAGAATAAGGTCGGGGGAAAAGCGGCGGATTGGCCCCGTCATGCTTTCCGGGGCCTGCGCGCCGTTGAGGATGAGAAGATCATCGCGCCCTGCCAGCAGTTCGCTTGCCGCCAGCCGCTGCGCGATGATTGGGCCTGCGCCGTCATCGCCGTGTAGCTCATTGCCAATACCCAGGATGACGAGGCGCGGCGTGTCACGCTTCTGTTTCAGGCGGGTCAGCGTCTGCTCTAGTGAATCTTCCCAGGAATTGTTGTAACTCATCTTCCTTGCCGTAATAGACCGTGAACGCCTCTTTATTTGTCGCCGCCAATTCCCACTCCTCGCTGGAGAGATTCAGGCAGCTAAAGCGGCAGCTTTCAATACATTGAGCGCAATAAGTGCAGCGGTCCATGTGGTACTTCATCACAAACCGCTTCTCTTTTTTGTCAATCGTGATCAGCTCAATCGCGTCGGCCGGGCAATCTTTGCTGCACAGGCCGCAGCCAGTGCATTTCTCCGGGTCCCAATGCAATTGGCCGCGCAGGCGCGTCGGCGCTTCCTGCCGTTCAAAGGGGTATTTCTGGGTGATCGGCCGCTGCCAGATCGAACGCCAGATGTCGGTGAACATCGTGCCAATTTTCATGCTTAACTCCGTACCAGATAAACCACAAACAAGACGAGCCACTGCACCAGCACCAGCACCGCCCCATAACGCCACCACATCCCAACCGTCTGGTCAATCCGCAGCCGGGTCATCAACGATTGCAGCCCGGCCAGAATCACCAACACGCCCACCGTCTTGAGCAGGAAATCGAGCGGCGAACTCAAACCGCCCATGTAGAAGGCGGTGATGAGCGTCAGGCCAATGACCAATTCGACCCCTTTGCCCAGGTTGAAGATGGCCAGCCCCCGGCCGCTGTACTCCGTCAGCGCCCCGGCCACAATCTCCGTTTCCGCTTCTGGCGAATCAAATGGGGGCAGTTCCAGTTTGCCCATCAAGCCGATGAGGGCCACCACGAAGCCAATCGGTTGAGTCAGCAGCAGCCAGTAGTTGCTGGCGGCGAATTCATTGATCTGGCTGATTTGCCAGCTTCCGGCGACAATGGCCGGGCCGAGCAGGGCCAGCATGAAGGGGGCTTCGTAGGCAAACAACTGTGTCAGGGCGCGAGTCGCCCCCACCAGCGAGAAGCGGTCGCGCACGTTGGCCCCGGCCAGGCCGATGGACAGCGTCAGCAGACTGAGCATGTAGACGGTGACGATCAGGTCGCCGGGGAAGCTGAGCGCCGGCCGTAACCCGGCCATCGGCACATACAAAGCGGCTGTCAACGCCCCGGCCAGCGCCACCAGCGGCAGAGCGACGAAAAGCGCCCGGTTCACTCCGGCCGGGACAATCTCCTCTTTGGCCAACAGCTTCACCGTGTCGGCGAAAGGCTGGAACCAGCGCGGCCCAATCCGGTTTTGCAGCCGGGCGATGATCTTCCGGTCAATCCAGCTATACATCAGACCGGCCGCCAAAACAAACAGCCCCCCAGGGAAGAAAAGCAATGCGGCTATGTTGCTGACTGTTTCCATTAGTACACCTTGTTTTTATTACAAAGGAACAAAGGGACAAAGAGACAAAGGGTTTCTTTTTTCCCTTTGTTCCTTTGTCCCTTTGTATAAATTCCTACTCATTCCGCCTGTTCGCATAGTAGGTGATACCGAATTGGCGCAGTCGTTCCCAGGTCCAGCGGTCGGCGTCGCCATTGACTGGTTTGATGTTGACCGCCCGGTCGTTGCAGGAGAAGCAGGGGTCAATGCCCACCAGCAGCATCGGCACGTCGGCCAGGTTGTGGCCGACGGCCAGGGTGAGGACGGAGGCCATGTTGCAGAGGGTGGGGGTGCGAACCTTTACCCGTTCTGGTTGCTCGCCGCCATTGCTGCGGATGTAGTAGAAGACCTCGCCACGCGGCGCTTCAACCCGGCTGACGACTTCGCCCGGCTTGATGCGGCGGGGGAAGCGTTTGGCTTGCAGGTCGCCCGGCGGCAGGTTGTCCAGGATGTCGCGGATGAGGCGGTAGCTCTCGAACAGCTCTTTCAGGCGGACGACGAAACGGGCTTCCAGGTCGCCGGCCGTCTCCACCACCGGTTGAATGGGGAAGATGTCGTAGGCGGCGTAGGGGGCGTCTACGCGCACGTCGCGCAAGACGCCAGAGGCGCGGCCGGTCGGCCCGACGATGCCCAATCGTTTGGCGTCTTCCAGGCGAGTGACGCCGATACCTCGCGTGCGCTGCAAGAAGAGGCCGTCGCTGGTGACCACTTCCAGGTAGTGGTGGGTACGCTTTTCGAGGAAATCTATGCCGTCGAGGATGATTTTGCGCTGCTCGTCGGGCACGTCGAATTTGACGCCGCCGAGGACGTTGGCGGAGTAGTTGACGCGATTGCCGGTGAGCGCTTCCAGGATGTCCATGATGGTCTCGCGGTCGCGCCAGGAGTACATGAAGAGGGTGTCGAACCCGGCTTCGTGGGCGGCGACGCCGAACCAGAGGAGGTGGCTGTGGATGCGCTCTAATTCAGCCACCAGGACGCGGATGGCCTGGGCGCGGGGCGGGGCCTCGACCTGGGCCAATTTTTCCACGCCGAGGGTGTAGGTGAGGGCGTGGATATGGGAGCAGATGCCGCAGATGCGTTCGACGAGGTAGAGGGTTTGGAACCAGTTACGCGCTTCGGCCCCTTTTTCGATACCGCGATGGACGTAACCGAGGCGGACGGTGGCCCCGGTGACGACTTCGCCGTCTATGGCGAATTCAAAATGGCCCGGCTCTTTGAGGGCGGGGTGCTGTGGGCCGATGGGGATAATGAACTTTTCCGGCTGGCCGTTTTTGCCGTTGCTTTCTTCGGGGGTGGGTGGGGTGACAACG
>CAYONK010000600.1:0-3202 GCA_964405285.1 uncultured Ardenticatenaceae bacterium | reverse complement strand
ACTCGCCACCGGCCACCGGTTCATACCAGCCGACGGTACGGTTTTGCTTGCGTAAATAGGTGGCGCGGACGCGCTCGATATCTTCCAGGGTGACGGCGCTGAGGTTGTCCAGTACCGTCTCGAACCAGCGATAGTCGCCGGTCACGGCTTCGGCCATGCCCAAGAGCTGCGCCTGACCGGTGATGCTCTCGCCGGCCATGACGAATTCTGCTTTGGCCCGCTTGAGCGCCTTTGCCAACTCCGATTCGGTGATGGGCTGTTCCGCCAACCGGCCGATTTCCGCATCCAGGGCGGCTTCCACTTCGGCCAGGGTATGGCCGTTTTTGACGATGGCGTTGAGGCTGTAGAGGTAGGGGTCTACGGTGGGCGTCAGGCTGCCGTAGGCGGCGATGGTCAGGTCTGTGTCTACCAGCGCTTTGTAGAGGCGGGAGCTTTTGTTGGAGCCGCCGCCGCCGAACATGCCCAGGCTGCTGCCCCCGGCGAAGGCGGCGTTGAGCAGGGTGAGGGGGACGGAGTCGGGGTGGGTGGCGGCCGGGGCGCGGTAGGCCAGGGTGAGGCTGGGGGCGTCGCCGGGGCCATTGACGGTGACGCGCCGTTCGCCGCGCTGGGGCGGCTCTTGCCGGGCGATGGGAGGGATGGCTTTGCCCGCCGGGATGGAGCCAAAGTGGTGGGTGAGACGGTTGAGGGCAACGGCCGTTTCAAAATCCCCCACCAGCACCGCAATCGCATTGTTGGGCGCGTAATAGCGGCGGTAATGGGCGCGTAAATCGGCGCCGCGCAGCGCCAGCAGATCGGCCGTGTCGCCGATCACCTCGTGGTGGTAAGGGTGGACGCGAAAGGCGGCCGAGGTCAGCTCCTCATTCAGCAAAAAGCGCGGGTCATTCTCGTACATCCCCCGCTCCGCCAGGATGACTTGCCGCTCCGCCTCCACTTCGCGGGCAGAGAAAGTGGTGTTGACCATGCGGTCCGCTTCCAACTCCAGCGCCAGGTCTATCCGGTTGGCGGGCAAAGTCTCGTAGTAGGCGGTGAAGTCGAGCCAGGTGAAGGCGTTCCAATACCCCCCTTCGCGGGAGACCAGCCGGTCGAGCGAGCCGTTGGGATAGTTGGGCGTGCCTTTGAACATCATATGTTCCAGCCAATGGGAGATGCCGGTGCGGCCGGGTGTCTCCTGCCGGCTGCCGACGCGATACCAGATCATAAAACTGGCTACCGGCGCGTGGTGCATCTCTTTGAGAATCACGGTCAGGCCGTTGGGAAGGATGGTTTTGGTGGTTGAAAGCATAGTAGGAATTGTCAATTGTTAATTGTCAATGGTCAATGGTCAGTGAGAGGCAGCGTCAAACCGAAATCTAAAATCCGCAATCAGTTGGCCTGGACTTCTTGCCAGGTGACGGCGTTGTTGCGGGCGGGGATGGTGCCGAGTTGGCCGGGCGTGACGCCGCTGATATGGCGAACGATGTTGCTGACGTGATGATGACAGGTGGAGATGAAGTATTTGAAGCGAAATTGTGTGCCGCCAGCGGCTGTGCCCGCGACGTAAAGGCCAGGTACGTTTGTCTCCATCGTCTCTGGATTATAGACCGGGGCGCGTTCTGCGCCATGTAATTGGACCCCGGCCAACTCAAACAGGCGCATGTCGGCGACGAAGCCGGTGGCCAGCAGGACAAAATCGGTCGGGATTTCCCGGACGGGGCCATCTGGGGTCAGGCCATCGCTGGTCCCGGCCAGCCGGACGCAGCCAGGGGTTATTTCTAACGGCAGGGTGGCGGGGTAGAAGGTCATCTCCCCCTTTTTCAGGCGGTCGCCCAGGTCCATCGCCAGATGGGGCTTGATGCGCTCGAAGTTGAATTCCGGGCGGCGGTAGCTGAGGGCGACCTGCGCCCCGCCGCGCCAGCTTCGCAGGGCGGACTCGATGGCCGAATTGCGCCCGCCGACGACGAGCAGCCGGGTGCGGAAGTAGGCGTGGGGACCGGGGAAAGTGTGGCTGACGTGGGGCAGCTCTTCGCCGGGGATGCCGAGCAGGCGCGGCCCGGCCATGCCGCCGGTGGCCAGGATCAGGTAGCGGCAGTGGGTGAGGCGAGGGGGGGCGGATAACGGCCGTGTCTGCAAAAGGAAGCCATCGCCCTGCTTTTGGATGTCCACCACTGGCTCGTAGACGCGCAGGTTCAGATCGAACATCTCCACCAGCATCCGCAGATAGGCCAGGTATTGTTCGCCGCTGATGGGCTGCTGGTTGATGGTTTGTACCGGCACGCCTGCCAGGGCGACATGTTCCGGGGTGCTGTAGAAGTGGGTGTCTGGCGGCCATTGGCTGAAGGCGTCGCCGATTTGCCTGGCTTCAATCAGGGTGTAGTCCACGCCAGCGCGTTGCAGGGCGATAGCCAATTCAATACCAATCGGCCCGGCGCCGACGATGACGACTGTGGTTTGAGTCATTTGTGTCATAGGCTTTCTCGCGCGCTGTCTGGCGCGTCTGGCCCTGATCTTACCATGTTGCCGGAATGTGGAAAAACGAAAGTGAGCAGAGTCTCTTCATGGGTATATCTCTGATGCGGAGACCATTGGCCGGTACTTTCGTCCTATACCGCATCTCCTAATGACAAATGGGAGTCGTATTGGCTACAATAAGGGCATTATTGCGCGATTGATTTGTTTATTGCTGAATTGTATAGGCAAGGGGAGTACCCAATGAGTATCTTATTTTTATTGACCGCATCATCATTTGCCGCCTCCGTTTTGACAATCAGCGCATGTATGCTTTCCTCCCGTATCAGCCAGCGCGAAGTCCTGGCAAAAGCGCGTGATGGCTACTGATTTAGATGCTTGTATCGGTTGTCCCCTGACGTTTTGGAATTGATGTACCGGTAAAGAGAACGGCCGTTTCCCAGAAACGGCCGTTCTTTTTTATTCGCCCCGCAACTCAAGCAGCACAAATTCTTCCCCATCCACCGCCAACCGCGCCCCCGTCGCCGGATCATACAGCCCCACGCGCAGCCAGAGTGGGCCAGCGGGCAGCGCGTCTGGCAGCGCCAGGGTGCGCTCGTCCAGGACGATTTCGCCGGGCAGCCAGCCCGTTGTTGGCCGGGTCCAATTGGCCGGTTCGCCATCCGATTGGGCGATGATCTGCTCCGCTTCGTCAATGAGGTGGACGAAGATGTGGTAGCTAACGGCCGTTTCCCCCTCCGCTAGCCAGACGAGAGTG
>CAYONK010000599.1:0-3206 GCA_964405285.1 uncultured Ardenticatenaceae bacterium | reverse complement strand
GCCTGGTTTTCCGGGCTGGCGGCGGCCTATGCGCTCTGCCGTTCCGACGCGGCCGGGGCGCTGCCCGGCGTGGCCATCGCCGCCGCGCTTGTCCCGCCGCTGGCGACGGTGGGCATCACCTTCACCGTCTCGGCCACGGCTGTGCTGGAGATGGATGCCTTGACCTGGGGAACGGTTTTTGATGGCCGCGCCTTTCAGATGCCGTTGGGCGCGTTGCTGCTGTTCACCACTAACTTTGTGGCTATCGCTCTGGCTGCGGCCATTATGTTTCTCATCCTCGGTTTTCGGCCGGCGATGGCCCGGAAGGAGCGGAAGCGGCTGCAAACTTACACCTTCCGCCTGTCGTTCTTTTTGCTGCTGTTGGTCGCCGCACTGCTGGGTGTTACGACCTATCAGTTGGCTCAGGAACAGGCGCGCCAGACGCGAATTTATGAAGTGACAGACCGCCAGGTAACGGCCGTTGCCAACGCGGAATTGGCCGATTTGGAGATTGTCTCGTTTGAAAACAGGGCGCTGCGGATGGAATTGATGGTGCGGGCCACCCAGCCTGTACCCTATTACGTCGTGGAAGATTTGCAGAGCAGCATCGGCGCGATTTTGTCGGCGGAGGGCATCGTGGATACGATTGCCCTGACGATGACGGTGATCCAGGTCACTCAATTGGACCCGTTGGTCCCGCCGCCTTTAACACCAACCCCGGCGTTGGGCGCAGCCGCCACGCCTGCGCCATGAAAGATGCAATGCAGCGGGAGTCGCCAATCACCCTTCGCCATACGACTGTTCGCCGTTTTCACTACAGGCCAAAGCCATCTGACCTGTCTGAGGTATAATCAGGGGCATGAACAAACGTTTAGAGGCTACCGTCTACGGTCGGGTCCAGGGAGTCAACTTCCGTTATTACACAGAACAAGAGGCGCGGCGCTTGCGCCTGACTGGCTGGGTGGCTAATCAGTCAGATGGTTCGGTGCGAGTGGTAGCCGAGGGTCCGCAGGCGGACCTGGAACGATTGGTCGCTTTCTTGCATATCGGTCCTCCGGCTGCCGCAGTTGACGAGGTGACTCTCGCCTGGAGCGAAGCCGCTGGTGGCTTTACCCATTTTTCGGTGCGTTGGTTATGAGTGGTTCTGGCGAAACTGTGTTCGTGGAGCGGCAGCGACTTGCCTGGGGGGTGTTGCTGGCCAGTTTTTCGATTTGCTTCATATTGACGATTGCCGTGCCGGTGGGTGTGGGGGCGGCGCTGCAAAATATGCGGCAAATCCTGCCGACCTATGTCCAGGCTAACCAGGGCACAGTTCGCGTAGATACGGCCGCTGGTGAGTCGGCCGTTGTGATCGCCGGTCAGGGCGCCCTGTCGTTGGAGACTGGCGGTCGGGTGCTGACGGATGAAACCTCCACTGCTTCGGTTCTCGTTTATTCCACGGAAGATGCTGATGTGTCGCTCGCCCGCTTGCAAATATACAGCCGTTCGACTGTGGAACTGGAACAGGCTGACGCCCCACGTTTTTCCGTGAGCAATGAGGAGAAGATGTTGGCGTTGCATTTGGATAACGGCCGTCTTCAACTCATCGTCCCCGAAGACGGCCGTCGCCCCATCGCCATCGTCATTACCACCCCACATGGCCGGGTCAACGTGCTAGAACCCGGACAATACGCCATCCTGGCGGATAACGAGGCGACCCGCGTCTCTGCCCAGGCTGGCCTGGCAGAACTGTCGGCGAACGGCCGGAGTATTCGCCTGTCGCCCGGCCAACGCGCCGAGCTATTTATCGAAGGTGACCTGATCGGCCCCCTGACGACCAGCCGCGACCTGGTGAGCAATGGTGATTTCCGGGCCGATTGGGAGAACTGGTCGCTTTACGTCTGGAATATCGAACGCGCCGACCAGCCAGACGGCCGTTCCCAAATCGTCGAAGTGGGTGGCGAACCGGCCGTGCAATTCGCCCGCGAGGGCATCGGTCATGCCGACGTGCGTATGCGCCAGGTCATAGCCCAAAATGTTGCCGATTACGCAGCGTTGCGTCTGTTGGTCACTTTCCGCATCGCGGAACAAAGCCTGGGCGTCTGCGGCGTGCAAGGCAGCGAGTGCCCCCTCTTCTTGCGCCTCAGCTACACCGACGAACGTGGCCTTCGCCGCATCTGGCAGCAAGGCTTCTTTGCTTTGGGCGATGTCTCGGCTTCTGCGCCGGACGCCTGCGTCTCCTGCGCGCTCATTCAAGATACCCACTTGCGCGTCCCTTTGGGGCAGATCACCTTTTACGAGACAGATTTGTTGGCCGAGTTGGCCCAACAAGGCATGTCCACCCCGCTTTTCATCGAAGACCTCTCTTTGCTTGTCTCTGGTCATAGCTTCCAGGTGGAAATCCTCAACGTCGCCCTGATGGTTGAGGAGTAATTTGCCACTGTCAAGTGACATTTATCTCGCTGCTTTGTGATCTAAGACACTACGGCCGTTTTCCCAACCTCACTATCATCAACCTGCATTTATGCTACAATGACGCTGCTTACCGATGATTGTAGAGTGCGGATTGTGGATTGCGGAACCCTTCTCTTTTCCTCCCTCCCGCCCCTCTACTATACCCAGGAGGTCTCTATGAAAATCGTCTCATACCTCGTTGCTGCCGTCCTTGTCTTTTTTGGCTTTATCTTTATCGCCGGTTCACAAGGGCAACTGCTTCGGATCGTCGTCGGCGTCATTCTCATGGGCGCGGCGGCCGTTTTCGTCTACATGACCCGCGTCCAACCACAACCTACCCAAACCACCATCGTGCAAAAAATTGACCTCAGCGGCGACGTAGACCTACAGCAAATCCGCTGCCAAAACTGCAACGGCCCCCTCAGCGATAAATCCATCCGCGTCGAGGCCGGGGCCATTTTCGTCGAATGCGAGTACTGCGGCGCCAGCTACCAATTCGAGGAAAAACCGAAATGGTAGAGGAAAAATATCGGACGCGGCGCAACACCGATGGCGATGGGTTCACCTTACCCGTCACCGCCACGCCCGTCCGCGCCCCGCATGAGAATGGCGACAGCCTGGCGCAGAAATTGTGGCAGGGCTTGCGGCGGGACTGGGGGAGTTTCCGCGCCGCCTTTAACGAATTACCGGCTCCGACGCCGGGCATGCACACCTTTCACATCCCCCTCAACGGCGGGCAAAAGCGCATCCATTTCCGCCAGGAAGCCGATGGCTCCGGCACGCTCTTCGTTGAC
>CAYONK010000598.1:0-3208 GCA_964405285.1 uncultured Ardenticatenaceae bacterium | reverse complement strand
GTTTTCTTCGGCTGGCTGCATGAGACAGGGGTGTTGCCGACAGATCCGTCAACGGCCGTTATCCAACGCAGTGTCAAAAGCCCATTGCCCACCCTACCCACCAATGAAGAGCTAGAACAGGCGCTGGCTGTCACCGAGCGCATCCGCGCAGGAAGCGGCGACCACAAAGCAGACGCCCGCCCGCATCTGCTGCTCACCTTGCTGCTGCAAACCGGCATCAAAAAAGGGGAGGCGATGGCGATGGTCCCCAACCACATTGACCGCAGCCAACCGGAGCGGCCCATCCTCTTCATCCGCTATGCCAACCCGCAACTGCGGTACAAAGAGCGCAAGATCCCCCTCACCCCGGACTGGCTGGTGATTTTGGACGAGTACATGGGCCAATACGAGATCAAGGACACGATTTTTACCTGCACGCCGCGCAATCTGGAGTACATCCTGAGTGACGTGGCGACAGAAGCGGGGTTGGCGCGGGGCTTGTTGTCCTTCGAAAACTTGCGCTGGTGCGCGGCCCTAGCCGATTGGCGCGCCGGGGTAGAACAGGACGACATCCGGCAAAAGCTCGGCCTTTCCAAAATCACCTGGCGTGATACGAAGAATAAATTAGAGCAGTTGGTGGAACTTGAAGCGTGATTCAACCTCAAGACCTGGCAGGTTTTCGAGAACCTGTCAGGTCTGACTGGTTGCGGTTTTGCCTGCGCCGCTCAGAGACTTAACACGTAAACGGCCGTTGTCGCCAACAAATTCTTCCCCCACGTCGCCGGGCTGCGTCGGCCGCCCGCCAGATACACCTCCCGCTCAATCCTCACCTCCAACGCCCGGCAGAGTTGGATAAAATCGGCCACTGTCACCGCCTGCCAGCGCGGGCTTTCATGCCAGCTTTGCGGCAAATCGGGGGCCTGCGGGATGCGCCCCGTCAGCAGCAGCCCCAGGCGGCAGCGCCAGTAGCCCCAATTGGGGAAGCTGACGATGGCCCCCCGCCCCACCCGCAGCATCTCCCGCCGAAGCATCGCCGGATCGTCTAAGAGGGGAGGCGTCTGGCTGAGGATGACGTAATCGAAGCTGTCGTCTGGGTAATCGGCCAGCCCTTCGGTCAGATTACCCTGCCGCACGCTCAGGCCGCGCCGCACGCAGGCCAGCACCCCCTCCTGACTTAGCTCAATGCCCCGCCCCCGCGCCCCTTTTTGTCGCGCCAGATATTCCAACAACGCCCCGTCGCCGCAGCCCAAATCCAACACCCGCGCCCCGGCCGGGACCAATTCGGCCACCACCTGCAAATCAGGCCGCAAAGAAAGAGAGGAGATTGGTGATTGGAGATTCATAACTGAGATTGGAGATTGGAGATTGGAGACTGGTTCAAACTCCAATCTCCAATCTCCTGTAGGTTATTTCATCCGCCTTCCTAAATCCTCCGAACGTTCCCCTCTTCCTGCCAGAGGCGGTCGAGGAAGCTGTGGAGCAGGGCGGTCATCGTCTCCACTTCCAGGAGGAAGGCGTCGTGGCCCCAGGTGGAACTGATGTCGAGAAAGGTGACGTCGGCGCCAACGGCCGTTAACGCCGTCACCAAATCCTTGCTGTGATAAGTGGGGTAGAGCCAATCGCTGGTAAAGCTGACCACCAGGAACTTCACCCCGGCCGAATGGACAAACGAACCGGCCAACGTCCCCGTCGACTCCGTCAGGTCAAAGTAATCCATCGCTTTGGTGACGTAGAGATAGCTGTTGGCGTCGAAGCGGCGGGTGAAGTTGTGGCCGTTGTATTTCAGATAGCTCTCCACCTGAAACTCCGTCTGGAATTCGTAGCCGAACTTCTCCTTGTTTTGCAGGCGACGGCCGAACTTCAACTGCATACTCTGGTCACTGAGATAGGTGATGTGGCCGACCATCCGGGCGACAGCCAGCCCGGCGTCCGGTTTGTGCGGCTTGTCGTAATAATCCCCTTGCTGCCAGTGCGGGTCGGCGTAGATGGCCTGCCGCCCGACTTCGCTGAGGGCGATGAGCATCGGGCTGTGCCGCCCCGTCGTCGCCAGCGGGATGGCCGCCTTGAGGCGCTGCGGGTGATGGGCCGCCCACTCCAAGACCTGCATCCCGCCCATCGAGCCGCCCGCCACGCAGAAAAGCTGCTCAATGCCCAGGTGGTCAATCAAGGCCACCTGGGCGCGGACCATGTCGCCGATGGTGACGACGGGGAAGCGCAGGCCATACGGCTGGCCCGTCGCCGGGTTGATCGAGGCCGGGCCGCTGGAGCCATAACAGCTTCCCAAGACGTTGCTGCAAATAACAAAGTAGCGGTCGGTGTCGAATGCCTTGCCAGGGCCGATGCAGTCGTCCCACCAGCCGGGGCTGGCGTCGGTTGGGCTGTGATACCCGGCGGCGTGGGCGCTGCCGCTGAGGGCGTGGCAGATGAGGATGGCATTGCTGCGCGATTCGTTCAACGCGCCATACGTCTCATAAGCCAGCGTCACCGGACTGAGCGCCGCCCCGCTTTCCAGGCGGAACGGCGCGTCCTCGGCGAAGGTGTAGGTGTGGGTTTGAACAGTGGGAATCATTGACAATTGTCAATTGGCAATTGCCAACGCCTGGTCTAAATCCCAAAGGATGTCTTCGATGTCTTCCAGGCCGATGCTGAGGCGGATGAAGTCGGGGGTGACGCCGGCCGTCACCAATTCTTCCTCGGTGAGCTGGCTGTGGGTGGTGGTGGCGGGATGGATGGCCAGCGATTTGGCGTCGCCGACGTTGGCCAGGTGGCTGAAGAGCTGGAGTTTGTTGATGAATGCCTCGCCTGCCGCCCGGCCGCCTTTGATGCCGAAGCCCAGAATCGCGCCGGGGCCTTTGGGCAGCACTTGTTTGGCCCGTTCGTGATGGGGGTGGCTGGGCAGGCCGGGGTAGCTGACCCAGGCGACGGCCGGGTGGCTTTCCAGGAATTCGGCCGTTTTTTGCGCGTTGCTGACGTGGCGGTCCAGCCGCAGGCTGAGGGTTTCCAGCCCTTGCAGGGTTTGCCAGCTATTGAAGGGGGCCTGGCAGGCGCCAATGTCGCGCAATATCTGGACGCGGGCTTTGAGGATGAAGGCGGGCGCGCCCAGGCTGGCGTAGACCAGGCCATGATAGCTGGGGTCGGGGGTGGTGAAGTTGGGGAAACGGCCGTTGTCCCAAGCAAAATTCCCGCCATCCACAATCACCCCGCCAATCGTCGTGCCGTGCCCGCCGAT
>CAYONK010000597.1:0-3208 GCA_964405285.1 uncultured Ardenticatenaceae bacterium | reverse complement strand
ATTTACGCCTGGCGCGTCGGCTGGCGGGCGCGGCCCGGCGGGTGATCGCCTGGGAGCGGCAAACGGCCGTTCTCCCCCCACCCTCCTATCCCTTGCCGCCCAACCTGATCGTGCAAAATGTGGATGCCCGCTATGCGCCCATGCCAGAGCAAGTGACAACGGCCGTTCTCCTGATGCGCCATTGCCAACATTTCCACCTCTACGTGGACAAGCTACGCGCCGCCGGTTGCCAACGGCTGATCACCAACGCCCGCTGGGGGATGGACGTTGAAATCATCCCGCTGCGACGGCCGCGCATGTTATACCGCACCGCCCCGATGGGCTGGTACGCCTGCTGGTGCGGCGCGGCCAGTTTCAAGCCCGGCCCGGTAGAACTGTATACGGCCGAGATGGAAACGGCCGTTCACGAAGTGATTGATTGCCCCACCTGCGGCCAATCAATCCAGGAGTACACTGAAAATTGGAACGAAAATTAAATCACTTACGCTTCTGAGATCGCAGATGAGAGAGTGCTTCAATCTCCATCGCTAATCTCCAATCTGCTGTAGGTTATTTAATCCCCGTTCCTTATTGTCATAATTAACTGACCGGTGTATTTGTGGCAGATTAACGAGCCAATAAACAAACCGGCAAAACAATCACCTCACAGGACAAACTTATGGTCAGCATCGTCATCGTCTCACACAGTGCCACCTTAGCCGCCGGAGTTCGGGAATTGGCTCTGCAAATGGTGCAGGGTCAGGTGCAAATCGCCATTGCTGGCGGCCTGGACGATGACGAACACCCCATTGGCACAGACCCTTTTAAAGTTTTCGAGGCGATCGAATCGGTTTACAGCGATTCCGGCGTCGTCGTCTTGATGGATTTGGGCAGCGCCGTCTTGAGCGCCGAAACAGCGTTGGACTTCCTCGAACCTCAGAAACAGGCCCAGGTGTATCTTTGCGCCGCGCCACTGGTGGAAGGGGCCATGGCCGCCGCCGTACAAGCCTCGGTTGGCGCGCCGGTAGAGATGGTCTTGCAGGAAGCGCAGGCCGCCCTGACTGCCAAGCGGCAGCAATTAGGCGAAGAGGCCCCCACGCCCCCATCCACCGCTTCGCGCCTGGTCGCCGATGAAGCTCAAACCATCACCCTGGTCATCCCCAACAAACTGGGGCTGCACGCCCGGCCGGCCGCCCGCTTTGTAGCCACGGCCAACCGATTTACCGCCGCTATGGAAATCCAACGCGGCGACCAGGTGGCTAACGCCAAGAGCATCAATCAGGTGGCTACCCTGGGGGCGCGCCAGGGGGATACCGTCCAGGTTCGCGCCTCCGGCCCAGACGCCTCCGGCGCGCTGGCAGCCATTCAGGAACTAGCTGCCAGCAATTTCGGCGACACAGATGAGCCGGAAGCGGTGGCCGCCGACGTTACGACGCCGATCTTGTCTGAAGCTGACGAGACTGCCTGGCGCGGCATCCCCGCCTCACCGGGCGTGGCCATTGGTCCGGTGGCCCAATATCGGCCTCGCCTGCCAGAAGTGCAGACCCGGCAAATTGAGGATAGCGCGGCGGAGATCAGGCGGTTGGAAACGGCCGTTCAAGCTGCCCGTCAGGAGATCAATGCCCTCTACACCCAGGCCATCGTCCAGGTCGGGGCGAACGAAGCTGCTATTTTTGAAGCCCACTTGCTCTTTTTGGCTGATCCAGACCTGCTCCAGGCCGCCGAGGAGCATATCGGCGCACAACGAATCAACGCCGAAGCGGCCTGGCAGCAGGCGTTCTACGCCGCCGCCGACCGTTTCCGGGCGATGGAAGACGCCTATATGCAGGCGCGGGCGGAGGACGTGCTGGACGTTGGCCGCCGGGTCTTGGGGCAGTTGATGGGGACGGAACGGCCGTCGTTGACCTTCGCCACCCCTTCCATTTTAATCACGGCCGATCTGACTCCCTCCGACACAGCTCAATTAGACCCGAAATGGGTTCTGGGTATCTGCACCGAAGTAGGTGGCGCGACATCGCACAGCGCGATTTTAGCCCGCGCCCTGGGCATCCCGGCCATCGTCGGGCTGGGGACGCGGTTGGAAGGATTGCGTGATGGCCAGACGGTGGCGTTGGATGGGGGAAACGGCCGTTTGTGGATCGATCCCAACGACGACGAACTCACTAAACTGGCCGAAGAACGCATCGCCTGGCTCACCGAACAGCGCCGCGTGAAACAAGAAGCGCAAAAACGGGCCATCACCAAAGACAAAAAGCTCATCGAAGTGGCCGCCAACATCGGCGGCGTGCGCGATGCTGCCATCTCCCTGGAGTATGGGGCCGAAGGCGTCGGCCTCTTCCGCACCGAATTCCTCTTCATGAACCGGACTGAAGCGCCAACCGAGGCTGAACAGTACGCCGCCTACACCCTGGCCGCCGAAGCCCTCGGCGACAAACCGATCATCATCCGCACCCTGGACGTGGGCGGCGACAAGCCGCTGCCCTACATTGATCAGGGCCGAGAGGAAAATCCCTTCCTGGGTTGGCGCGGCATCCGCTTCTGCCTGGACCAACCCCAGGTCTTCAAGCCACAGTTGCGCGCCATCTTGCGCGCCAGCCAGCAACACAAGGTCCGTCTCATGTTCCCTATGGTGGGCGCGCTCTCTGAGCTGCTGGCAGCCAAAGCACTTTTGGCCGAGGTGATGGCTGAGTTGAAAGCGGAAAAAATCGGCTTCGACGCCAAAATGCCGGTGGGCATCATGGTCGAAGTGCCTTCGGCCGTGGCGATTGCCGACCAACTGGCCCGCGAAGCCGACTTCTTCTCCATCGGCACGAACGACCTGACGCAGTATGTGATGGCCGCCGACCGGGGCAACATGCGGGTGGCCGGGCTGGCCCAGGCGTTACAACCGGCCGTGCTGCGCATGATCAAACAGACAGTAGACGCCGGGCACGCGGCGAACATTTGGGTGGGGATGTGCGGGGAATTGGCGGGCAACGCCCTGGCGACGCCGCTGCTGGTCGGGTTGGGGCTGGACGAGCTTTCGATGAGCGCCCCGGCCATCCCGGCGGTGAAGGCAGCCATCCGCCAGACGACGTTGTTTGACGCGCAGAAGTTGGCGGCGCAAGCGCTTGAATTGGGGTCGGCCGAGGCGGTGACGGCATTTTTGCAGGAAAACAGGTAAAAATAACCGCGGAGAGCGCGGAGGACGCGGAGTGGCAAAATGACCAGAGAAAACCTCCGCGTTCTC
>CAYONK010000596.1:0-3223 GCA_964405285.1 uncultured Ardenticatenaceae bacterium | reverse complement strand
TCTTGCTCAACATGGAAAAGCGGGGCCGCGATTTCTTCGATGAGATGATGCGCTTCGGCCGTATCCCCGACCTGATCCGCAGCAAGAAGATTGAGACCGCGTTTGAGGAGACGGTGGTGGCCGATGTGCCGGCCCAGATTGACAGCCGGGTGACAGAGCTGATTGATTGGCTGGTGGAGCAGGATTTACGCCAATGGACGGCCGTTGCCGACCACCTGGCCAAACGCAAAGAGCTGCACGAGGATCGCATTGTCGGGCGGGCGGGGCTGCGTGAGGGCACGCTGGCCTACAACCGGCAAAGCCTGATTGACTCGATTGGCAAGACGACCCGGCTGGCGGTTGAAACCTATGATCGAGAGCGAGAAGCGGCAGAGATGGCGGAGGCGGCAAGAACGGCCGTTGTCAATACCGGTCTGGCAGGGGTCGGCGTGGGCATTGGCGTGGCCATCGCCCTGGCCGCCCACGTCGTCTGGCTCGACGTTACCGGCGTCTCAGCGGCGGTGTTGGCCGCCGCCCTGGGGCTGCTCATCCTGCCTGCCCGTCGCCGCAAAGCTAAACAAGAGTTGGAAACCAAACTCAGCGACCTGCGCCAGAAGCTCGTCGGCAGCCTCACCGAGCAGTTCGAGCGGGAAATGCGCCGCAGCACGCAGCGCATCGAAGACACCATCGCCCCCTTCGCCCGCTTTGTCCGCGCCGAGACAGACAAACTAAGCGGCCAGCAAACCAGTCTGACCGCTCTGGAAAAGCAAATTGTCACCCTGCAAAACCAGTTGAAAAGAAGCTGAAGAGTAGGGAGTAGAGATTAGAGATTGGAGATTGCGTCAATCTCCAATCTCTAATCTCCAATCTCCAATTCCCCCAACCCACCCCAATTTAGCGAAAAACAACCCCTTCTTTGCGTTTGCGCTTGCGGTAGAAGCGGACGCCGAAGATGAAGGCGACAATCGCCAGAATGCCGGTGATGATCGGCAGCAGGAGCGCCAGGATAGAGGTGAAGAAGGCGACGACGTCCTCAATCAGGCTGACAGCCCAATTGCCCGTGCCCACCGTTGTCGCTGTCACCAACGGCCGCGCCGTCACCTTCACGCCATGGACGCTGCCGGCCACCATCAGCCCGGCCGCCAGAGTGATCAGCGGGCTGAAATCGGTGATGACGTTGGCGCTGGCGGCGAACAAAATCGCCCCGGCCGCCGGCCGGATGAAGGTCTGGATGGCATCGTTGAGGCTGTCTACCGCCGGAATCTTGTCCACGAGTAGCTCGATGACCAGCAGCACGGAAAGCAGCAAGATAATCCAGGGATTGCTCAATAAATTGTATGGCTCAGAGAGCTTGAGCAAGGGGTTTTCCAGAGGGTAACGGCCGGCGACGGCCACAATCAGCAGGGGAATGTAAGCATTTAACCCGGCGCTGCCCGCCAATCCAAACGCGGCGCCAATACCACTTAACGCTTCAAACATGAGGACTCCTTGTGGCCGGTGGCTGGTGGCTGGTTGCCAGTTGCCAGTTGCCAGTTGCCGGTCTCCAATCTCTAATCTCTAATCTCCATTCTCTATTCTTTACAAACCGGGAAAGCCGGTCATGGTTCCGGTGAAGTAGTAGCGGACCAGGCTGATGGCGCTGAGTTCGATGATAGCCAGGATGAGGCCGGTGGTGAGGGGAACGGCCGTTTCCCGCCACCGCACCATCCGCCCATCCCGCCGCAGAATGATGAGTATCGTCACCGTATTCAAGGCCATGACAATCAACAGCAGGCCAGCGGTGCTGGCAAGGGCCAATACGTAGAGAATAGCCGGTTGGTTGCTTAACAAAAACAAAGCGGCCACACCCGCCAGCGCCAGCAATTCCGCCAGATCGCGCCACGTCCCGGCCGAGGGCTGCCAGTCGGGGTCGCGCCAGAGGATTTGCGCCAGAGCGGGAAGGGTGATCAGCCCCATCGCCAGGCCGGTCCCCAGGCCGGTCAGCAGGCGCAGCCAGTTACGCGGCGCGTAGAGCGTGGGGGCGTTGGGGAAAAAGTGAAGGTAAGAGTTGATGCCGTCCAACCCCATCAACCCGATGAAGCCGAGCAGGGTAAGCAGGATAGGGACTGGCGGCAGGAGGGCGTGGCGCAGCCGACCGGCCAGCCACATCACCAGAAAGACCAAAAACGCGCCCAGGTACATACCGGTGCAGCGGGCGCAGAGCGGGAATTGCCGGCCGTCAATGGTAAACGAGCGCTCGCTGATCCGGTGGCAGACGGCATAGCCGGTCCAGTCAGTCCCGTCGAGGAGTAGGCTGTTTTCCAGGTGGGCGGGGGTGGTGATGGTGTAGAAGCCGATGAGAAGGAGAACGGCCGTTCCCACCCCCAATGCCAGCCCGCGCCGGGCCAGGGGGGTCTTGACGATTGGCGATTGACGATTGGCGATTGGCAATTAGACTCTCTTTGTTACCATCAAATGCGCTTTGCCGGTAAAATAGGGTTGAACGCGCAGGATTATAGCATACTGATGGATGACTCTTCCGAAAAAACCGCAGAATTCGCAGATTCACACAGATTTTTGCTCTGGAAACTCTGCGCCTTTGCGTCTTTGCGCGAGCTTTTTCGGTGGAGTCGTGGATAGCCGGACCCGATCTGGCTAAAGGAAACAATCATGCCCAAACAACCCACTGCCTATTACCGACCGAAAGCGTTAGACGAAGCGCTGCAACTGTTGGCGCAGCCTGAGATGTTCCCGTTGGCGGGCGGCACGAAGCTGCTGGCCCGCGACGTGGCCGGCGCTGTGGTAGATTTGCAAGAATTGGCCCTGGACATGGTTCAGTTCGCCGAGGGTCGGCTAAGCCTGGGAGCGACGCTGACGCTGGACGCCCTGGTCGCCTGGCTGGCGGAGAACGGCAAAGAAGGTAGCCCGGCGGACATGCTGCAAACGGCCGTTCGCCAAGCCGGCCCCAACACCTACCGCCACGCCGCCACGTTGGGCGGCAGCATCGCCAGCCGCCTGCCGGACAGTGAACTGCTGGCCGCGCTGCTGCTGCTGGAAGCGACTCTCCATCTATCCTCCGGCGACCTCTCGCTGGCCGCTTACCTGGCGGCCGACGAACGGCCGTCTGGCCTGATCACCGGGGTGAGCCTGGAATGGGGGAACGGCCGTTTTGCCCACGCCCGCGTCGCCCGCACCCCGGCCGACGACCCCACCAATGGCTGAAAAGCGAGTGTCCGTCCGCCTCGCCGCCGTGGGCGGACGGCAG
>CAYONK010000595.1:0-3224 GCA_964405285.1 uncultured Ardenticatenaceae bacterium | reverse complement strand
CCAGAGCGGCAACGTCGCGGATGGTGACGCGGGATTGTGGGGGCATTCTCTTCTCGTAACTTGCTTTTAACGCAAAGGCGCAAAGGCGCAGAGGGGTGGAGGTGGGTCGGTTGTCTGCTCTTCCCTTGCGCGGTTTTGGTGTAGGCGGGAATGTTACCGGTCATGTGAACGGTAACATGATGATAATGGAAGAACGGCCGTTTGTCAAGAACCTGACAACACATACAATCGGGGCATGGAAGAGATACGGGCGTTTGTGGCTGTGGAATTGCCGCCTGCGGCGCGGGCGGCGTTGGGCGCGGTGAGTGAGGCGTTGGCGGCGCGAACGCCGTCGGGCAGTGTGCGGTGGGTGCGGCCGGAGCAGATGCACCTGACGCTGCGCTTTTTGGGGGAAACGGCCGTTTCCCAACTGCCCGCCATCACCACTGCCCTGGACGAGGTGGGGTGGCAGAGTGGGCCGCTGACGCTGCGGCTGGGGGCAGTGGGCTGCTTCCCGAATTGCAAGCGGCCCAGGGTGATCTGGGTTGGGCTGGAGGGGGAGTTGCGGCCATTGGCGGCGTTGCAGCGGCGGGTGGAGGCGGCGTTGGTTCCGTTGGGCTGGACGGCGGAGAAACGGCCGTTTCAACCCCACCTGACGCTGGGCCGGGTGAAGGATGTGGGGAAGTTGAGCCGGGTGAAGTGGGATGTGGCGGTGGAGAAGGTGGAAGTGGCGGTAACGGCCGTTGTCCTTGTGCAGAGCGAATTGCAGAGAAGCGGGCCGGTCTACACCAATTTACACGTGAGCCGCTTAAGCCCGGCTGGCCTGACGGTCGGCCTTTAGACTGTGATGCGGCGTTAGCGCTGTGTATCCCTCCGGATTGGCGATAAAGCTTTGAATTTCGCTTCGGCGCTTGAGGTGGATCACCCTCGTTTCGTCGTTGAGGTCGGCTAAACGCCTGAGTACGTCCGGCCGGGCGCGTTGCGGATACTCCCAAATGCGTAACAAGAATTCGGGGAAGTCCGGTCCGAATAAGGTTTCCTGACAGCCAGGAGCCATGTCCGGTCGTTGGCGTCGCCGATATTGAAGGCGACGCCAAACAGCGCGCCAGGCGCAGAGCCAGGGGGGGAGGTCAAGGAAGATAACCGTGTCAGCCGCTGCCAGGCGCAAATCTAGCGTCTCGCGGTAGTTGCCATCCATGATCCAACGTGGTTTCCGGCTCAGTTCTTGCACCTCTTTGCGCCACATTGCATCCGGGCTGGCTACCCAGCCAGGATGCCAGTAGTAGCGGTCTAGATGGATGACCGGCAGGCCAGTTTTTTGACCCAGTTGTCTGGCCAGGGTAGATTTCCCCGACCCGCTGGACCCAATAATAATAATACGCTCCATGCTTATACTGTTCATGCCATATTCAGGATGAAGATGACCAAACAGGCCCTCTATGAGATAATGGCGGGCGCTGGCGAGTTGGCGGTTGGGCAGTGCCCTGGCTGGTATGGTGTAAGGCCACCTGTTGTTCACCCCAAATTGCCAAGCAAACTGCGGACAATACTGTCTTTGGCTCATAGGTTTTTTCCAATAAATCTACCCTGGAAGCGTAGCGCATAAGGCGGTAATCTTGAGTGAATTTGTCGTAAATAGTGAGGGACAGTCGGACAAAAGTACTACCGGGCGCTGGATTTTTTCGCACTTGCGGCGGCATGCCTGGCTGCTTTTATTGATGGTGGCCGGGGCGTTTGGCAACGCGGCGCTGGCGGCCGTTTCGCCGGTGCTGGTTGGGGTGGCCTTTAACGCGGTGTTGGAAAGCCCGGCGAACGTCCGACTGGTGGGTTTGGCGGCCCTGGGTATCATCGTTAGCCAGTCGGTGCGGGCGGTGTTGCAATTGGGTCGCAATTTTGCCAGCGCGGTGGTGGGGGAGCGGATGGAGCGGGATATGCGTCAGGAGCTGTACGTCAGTCTCCTGGGCAAGAGCATGACATTCCACGATTTGCAGCCGGTAGGGGATACGATGGCCAGGGCGACCAATGACGTTCACGAGATGAACCTGATGATGTACCCCGGCATCAATCTGGTGGTCGGCTCGGCGAATTTTATGATTATGCCGCTGTTGTTCGCCCCTCGTTATGATTGGGCGCTGCTGTTGGCCCCGACTTTTTTTGTGGTGACGTATGTGCTGGCGTTGGCTCGTTATATGGGCACGTTGGATCCGGTGACGGAGCGGGTGCGGCGGGCGTTTGGTACGTTGAACAGCCGGTTGGCGGAGGCGATTGACGGCATTGAGATGGTGAAAGGGGCCGGGCAGGAGATCGCCGAGGTGGATCGTTTTGCGGAGAATGCCCAAGAGTACCGCGAGGCGACGGTGGCCCAGGGGCGGATCGAGGCCCGTTTTTTGCCGCTGCTGCTGCTGGGAATAACCCAGGCAATAGGTTTTGCCCACGCGCTGCTGCTGTTCCGCGCCGGTCGGGTGGATGTGGGCGATGTGGTGGGGTACATGGGGCTGTTGGCCTTGTTTGGCTTCCCGACGTTTATCTCGCTGACGGCCTATTCCCGGCTGTCTTTGGGGGTGGCGGGGGCGCGCCGGGTGTTGGGGCTGATGCAGCAAGAGACGCAGTTGGACGAGAATAAGACGGGCTACCAGGGGCGGATTGAGGGGCGGGTTCGCTTTGAGAACGTGACGTTTGGCTATGTGGCGGGCGCGCCGGTGTTGCGGGACATCTCGTTTACGGTAGAGCCGGGGCAGACGGTGGCGATTGTGGGGCAGACGGGGGCGGGGAAGAGCAGTCTGGCGAAGTTGGTGAACCGGACGTATGATGTGGAAAACGGCCGTATTTTGGTTGACGACCACGACACTCGCGACTGGAATCTGGCCGCCTTGCGCCGCCAGATTTCCATTATTGAGCAGGATATTTTTCTTTTCTCGCGCTCCATCGCTGAGAATATCGCCTTTGGTTGCCCGGAAGCGACGCAGGAGATGATTGAGGCGGCGGCAAAGGCGGCCCAGGCCCATGAGTTCATCCTCAATTTCCGCGACGGGTACGAGACAGTTGTTGGTGAGCGGGGGGTGACGCTTTCTGGCGGGCAGCGGCAGCGGCTGGCGTTAGCCCGCGCCTTTCTGACGCAGCCGCGCGTTCTGATTTTGGATGATTCGACGAGCGCGGTGGACAGCGCGACGGAGGACCAGATTCAGCAGGCGATTGTGGCGGCGGCACAGCATCAGACAACGATTCTGATCACCCATCGCCTGTCG
>CAYONK010000594.1:0-3230 GCA_964405285.1 uncultured Ardenticatenaceae bacterium | reverse complement strand
CGGCACAGCCCGCAACGACACCGACTACCTGCACATCATCAACTGGAAAAAGGCCGAAGAAGTCTTCCAATCCGGCAACTACGAGATGATGGGCGGCATCGCCGTCATCAGCCTGCAAACGGCCATTGATGAAGGGCTGCTCTACTTCACCCCCGAACCAAAAAGCCCGCACGGTTCTGATGTCACCCCCGGCGGCGAATACATCGTCGTCGGCGGCAAGCTGGACCCGCACGTGACCATCTACTCTTTCGAGAAGATCATGGCGGCCATCGCCCAGGGCGGGCACGAGACGGACCAATATGGCGTGCCGGTGCTGCCGCTGGACGCCACGATGGAAGCGCAGGTGGAATTGGGGCTTGGCCCGCTGCACACCGTCTACGACAACAAAGGCTACGCCTACACCTCGCTCTTCCTCGATTCGGCCGTGGCCCGCTGGACGTTGGGCGGCCCCTACGCCGACCTGAACCCGGACGAGCCGTGGAGTCTGGTGCAGAAGCTGCCGGTGCATTACAACATTGGGCATATAACGGCCGTTGAAGGCGATACCGCTTCCCCCGGCGGCGAATTCGTCGTGGCCCTCAGCAAATGGAGCATTGACCGCTTCGCCAATATCGGCCCGCTGATGCCGCAAAACTTCCAATTGGTAGACATCGCCGGGACCGGCGACCAGATGCGCCTGCTCTACGACATGCCCATCGGCGTCGGCGAACCCCACTACGCCCAAATCATCCGCGCCGACCGGCTGAATCCCTGGCAGGTCTACCCCGAAGTGGGCTGGGATCCCGGCACGATGGCCCCCCATCCCAACGCCATCACCAGCTCTGACGAAGCGCGGGTGGAGCGCAACGGCAACAACGTGGAAATCTGGATGACGGTGGTGCGCTCCCACTTCTACCCGGAACGGGTGGAAATCAAGCAAGGCGACCACGTCACCTGGCATCTCACCAGCCTGGAACGCACCCCGGACGCCACCCACGGCTTCGCCATCTCCGGCTACAACATCAACCTCAGTCTGGAGCCGGGCGAGACGCAAACCATCGAATTCGTCGCCGACCGCTCCGGCACGTTCACCTACTACTGCACCGAGTTCTGCTCAGCACTCCACCTGGAGATGCTCGGCTACATGCTCGTCGAACCGGAATAAAGAAGAAAATCCGCAGATTTCGCAGATTAAACCAAACATCTGCGTTAATCTGCGAAATCTGCGGATCAACACTTCAAGGTGCTAACCATGCCACGCTTTTCTTTGGATTCTGATGTGAAGGTGCTGCTGCCAGACGGCCAGACCCGCCCCCTCACCGCCTACCTCATCCCCAGCTTTCTGCTGATGCTGGGCGGGCTGCTGCTGATCATCTCCATCTTCCTGCCCTACTGGAGCATGACGATGTTCGCGCCGCAGTATCCCAGAGGGCTGAAGGTGAACGTCTACGTCAACCAGCTAGAGGGCGACGTGCGCGAGATTGATTCGCTGAACCATTACCTGGGCATGCCGCCGCTGGACGAGGGCGGCCAGTTGGAGCGTTCCATCTCGGTAGCGGCTATCACCGCGTTGGGGCTGCTGCTGCTGGCCGGGGTTTTTGTCCATAACAAATGGGCGGCCGTGCTGGCCTTGCCCGCCCTGCTCTTCCCCTTCATCTTCCTAGCCGACCTGGCCTTAATCCTCTACCAATACGGCCACAGCATAGACCCGCAATCCCCATTGGGTGGGGCGATTGACCCATTTATGCCGCCGCTCTTTGGCGAAGGGCTGATTGGGCAGTTCCGCACCGTTGCCAGCGCGGAGATTGGGCTGTACCTGGCCTTTGCCGCCGTTTTCGTCATCCTCATCGGCCTCTGGTTCCATCGCGCCGCTTATAAGCCGGTGGCGGATGCGCGAACGGCCGTTTCCCGGAGCGACTCATGAGCGTGAAGAAGCAGGGGAGATGGGGAGCGGGGGAGCAGGGGTGCGGGCATCATCCCCCCTGCCCCCCTGCTCCCCTGCTCCTTATCCTCCTTCTCCTGGTGTTTGCGCCAATGGCCCATGCTCAAAGCGAGCTAATCGTCGCTCCCGGTGGTCCGTATGCCACCATCCCGGCGGCGCTGGCTGCCGCCCAGGATGGCGACACCATCCTCGTGCGCGGCGGACAGCATGAAGGCAACCTGACGGTGGATAAAAGCGTCCGCCTCATCGGGCAGGATTGGCCGGTGATAGATGGCGGCGGCAAAGGCATGGTCGTCACCCTGGCCGCGCCGGGTACGCAGTTCAGCGGCTTCGTCGTGCGCGGCAGCGGCAGCGAACCAGACCGCAACCACGCCGGGATCAACGTCGTCGCCGAAAACGTACTCGTCGAAAACAACCGCCTGGAAGAAGTGCTGTTCGGCATCTCCTTCGCTCACGGCCACAATGGCGTCGCCCGCGGCAACGAGATCACCGGCAAGGCGGAGTACGACAGCGGCCGTAAAGGAGACGCCATCCGCGTCTGGTACAGCCACGACGTTTTGCTGGAAAACAACCTGATCTACAACACCCGCGATGTCGTCGCCTGGTACTCGGAGAACGTGATCATTCGCGGCAACACCCTGCGCAACAATCGCTACGGGGCGCACCTGATGTACTGCGACGGCGCAGTCATCGCCGACAATACCCTGCTGGACAATTCGGTCGGCATCTACACCATGTACACCGACAACGTCATCCTGCGGGACAACCTGATTCGCGGGCAGCGCGGCCCCAGCGGTTACGCCCTCGGTTTCAAAGACGCCGATAACGTGACCGTGACAGGCAATGTGCTGGTGGATAACCGCGTCGGCATTTTTCTCGATGGGGCGCCGTTCAGCCCGCAGGGCTACGCCGACTTCCACGACAATATCCTGGTCTTCAACGACATCGGCTTGGTCTTACAGCCGGCCGTGCGCGGCGCCACTTTTGCCAACAATACCTTTTGGGAAAACAGCGCGCAGATGACGTTGGCGGGTGGCGGCCGGCCGGGCAGCAACGATTGGACCGGCAACTTCTGGAGCGATTACGCCGGTTTCGACGCCGACGGCGACGGCCGGGGCGACCTACCCTACCAATCCGACCGCTTCTTCGAGGGGCTGACCGACCGGGAACCGCGCTTACAAATGCTGGCCTACAGCCCGGCGGTGGAGACGATTGAGTTCGCCGCCCGCTCTTTCCCCATCATCAAACCGCAGCCGAAGCTGACCGACCCGGCTCCTCTGATGGCCCCGGCCCCTCTGCCCGCCTTTGC
>CAYONK010000593.1:0-3239 GCA_964405285.1 uncultured Ardenticatenaceae bacterium | reverse complement strand
TGGCGCGACCGCAAGCGATACAGGTATGACGGCGGGGAGCGAACATCAGCATCCTGCTGCTGCTCGTTGTGACGGCCTTCATCACCCTGTTCTGGCCGTTGTTCTTCACGGCGTTTCATCATCTGCTCTTCCCGCCGGGAAGTTGGTCCTTCGCTGGAACGGATAGCCTCATCCGGTTGTTCCCGGAAGCATTCTGGGTCAGCTACGCCGAACAACTCATTCTCGGAATTGCGGGGGCCATCTTGCTGCTGCTGTTGGGCGTGCTGGCGGTAACCCATTTTGTCCGCAGCGTAGCGCGCGAGGCAGAGCGAGAGCGAGAGCTAGAGCGGGAGGCAGAGCAGGCGCGGGCACAGGTGAGTTCTGCGGCCGGGCCGCTGCCCATCGAACAGTTCATCTTCTACGCCGACCTGGCCGCCTACGGCCCGATGCCGGACTGTGACGAAGACGACGAAGAGGACACCCTGCCCTGGTAAGGCGGAATGCGGAATGCGGAATGCGGAATGCGGCAACTGGCGGCTGGCCACCGGCTACCGGCCACCGGCAACTGGCAACCGGCAACTCCCAACTCCCAACTCCCAACTAACGACTAACGACTAACGACTAACAACTAACAACTAACAACTATTATGAACCAATCTATCTCATTCAAAGCTATTCTTGGACTTCTGTTGCTTTCGGGGCTGACCGCCCTGGGCAGCCATCTCTATCTACTCCTCAGCGGGGCCGAAGACAGCCCACTGGAACAGTGGCGGCAGTACGGCCTGTACGGGGTTGGACTGGCCGTTGGCTTATTCGTCCTGCTCCTCATCTTCTGGGCGTGGCGGCAGAACAAAGTAGACGCCGCCGAGCGGCGGCTCTACGTTCTGGCCCCCCGGCCGCGACCGGGGCCCTTCCTCTGCACCTTCTGGCAGCGCGCCCCCGGCGTCCACCTGCGGCGTGGGTGGCTGGAACTGCCCAGCGACCACCTCAGCTTCGAACTCGGCGGCGACCCGCAGCAGACCTTCTTCAGCCTCAGCGTCCCGGCGACGGCGGCCAAAGCGATCCTCAACGAAGTCAGCCAGGAGTGGCCGAAGGTCGAAATCCGGCCGTTGGCCGAGACGGCGGGAGAGGCAGGCGACGACCAGCCGCTCGACCTGCCCCGGCGCACCGCCAACCTCCAGGTGACGCCGCCGCGGCGTGACCTCTGGCAGCGCTTCCTCGACTGGTACGTGCCCATCCATGGGCGTGAACGGTGGGAGGCTAAACAGGCGGCGGCAGCGGCGGCCGGACCCACCTGGCGCTGGCAGACCTTCCGCCTGAAAGGGCCAGATTTCCAGCCCCTGCGCCATGATCCACAGCGGCTCAACGAACCGCGTCGGGCCTCGCGGTTGAGCGGGCTGCTGGCGGCGGTCGAAGGGCTGCCGGTCGGGACCATCGGCGGCATCCAGGTGTTGGTCCGGCCGGCGCCGCCCAGCAAACGCTGGTTCTGGGGATGGCGGGCCAACCTGATTCGCGGCCAACTGAGCAAACGAGGCAGCCACAGCCAGATGCAGACCGACAACAACGAAAGCGGCTCCCTGCGGCGTTCCACCAGCCAGCAGTACGGGCCGGTCAACGCCGACCAACTGCAAGCCGAACTGGAGCGGATTAACCAGCGGCTGGCCGACGGCCCCCTGTACGAAGTGTGCCTGCGGGTCTGGGCCTGCGGCGAAGCGGCGGAGGCCGAAGTGGCCGGGCTGAGCGCGGCGCTGCGCTCCCAACTGCAAGGGACATGGAACGAACTGGAAGTCTATGAGAAAGGGGAAGACGGCGCGACCCTCGCCAGGCGTCGTTTCCCCAAACGCGGCGGCCTGGTGATGACCGCTGGCGAGTTAGGGCAATTGTTCCACCTGCCCGACCAGGAAGAGGCGGCCCCCTACGCCCGGCTGCGCACCGCGGGCGCCGAACCGCTGGCCCCCGAAGGGCGCATCCTCGTCCCCCGCTCGGCGACCGTCCTGGCGGGCAGCCGCGAGCCATTGACCGGCCCCTTCCTACGCCTGCCGGCGCGGATAAGGCCCGACCAGGTGCGCCAGCGGTTCTACGGCGTCTCCTACCGGAGCGGCGGCGACGAAGCGCTGGTGGGCCACGACTTCAAGGAAAGCACCACCCACACCTTCATCTGCGGGGCGACCGGGGCGGGCAAGAGCGTCTTGGGAGCCAACCTCATCTTGCAGGATTGGCTGGCCGGACATGGGGCGCTGGTCATTGACCCCCATCGCAGCCTGATCGACGACATCCTGCGCGGCGTGCCGCTGAACCGGGAAGGCGACGTCATCCTGCTCGACCCCGGCGACCTGCGTCAGCCCTTCCGCTTCAACCTGTTCGAGGTGGGGCAGAGCAAAGAGACGGCCGTCGAACGGCTGATGGCCGCCTTGCGGGCTGGGATGGAAGCGTCCTGGGACAGCTCCGTCGGGATGCAAGAGGTCTTATTCCACGCCCTGACCCTGACCGTCTACGGCCTGGAGCCTTCGATGCTGCGGCTGCTGGCCTGGCTCGACGAGAGCCAGCGGGAGCTGCTGCTGCGGGAGGTCAACCCAACCTCGCCCCAGGTGCAGCAGGCCACCACCTTCTGGCAAAAGCAGTTCCCGTCGTGGAACGGGCCAGACCAGAAGCGAGCGTTGGGGGCGGCGCGGCGGCGGGTGGAGAACTTCACCCGGCGGGCGCTGGTGCGGCGAGCCTTGGGGCAGGCGGGTTCGACGGTCAACCTGGCCGACGCCTTGAACAGCGGCAAGCTGCTCCTCTGCCCGATGCACGACGAGATGGGGGAAGAGAGCAAACGCATCTGGAGCGTCCTGCTCCTGCAAGAACTCCTCTCCCTCCTGATGGCCCGCGACCCCAGGGCGAATCTCCCGCCCATCACCGTGGCGATAGACGAGTTGGCCGAATCCATTGGCACGCTGGCCGATTTCGTCGGCACGCTGCTCAACGAGACGCGCAAGTACGGGGCGGCGGTCATCCTGATGAACCAATCCTACGTCACCCTGCCCCAGGAAGTGCGTCAGGTCATCCTGGGTAACTGTCGCAGCCAGATAGCCCTCAGCCTGGGGGTGGAAGACGCGCTGGTGGCGGCGCGGATCATGGGGGTGTCGGTGACGGCCGAAGACATCCAGCGACTGCGACCCTACCAGGCGTATGCCCGGTTGGGGGTGGGCGGCGGACAGGCAGCCCCCTGCCTGATACGGACACTGCCGCCGCTGCGGGCGGAGGAGGCGGTAGCCCGG
>CAYONK010000592.1:0-3239 GCA_964405285.1 uncultured Ardenticatenaceae bacterium | reverse complement strand
TATGAGCGGCAAACTCAGCTTTCAAGAAATGATCCTCCGCCTGCTGAACTTCTGGCAGGAGCAAGGCTGCCTGGTGCAGCAGCCCTACAACGTCCAGGTGGGCGCGGGCACAATGAACCCGGCCACCTCCCTGCGCGTCTTAGGCCCGGAAGCGTGGAACGTGGTCTACGTCGAGCCAAGTATCCGACCGGACGACGGCCGTTTCGGGGACAACCCCAACCGGATGCAAATGCACCACCAACTTCAAGTCATCCTCAAGCCAGACCCCGGCAACCCGCAAGAACTCTACCTGAAAAGCCTGGAAGCCATCGGCATAGACCCGCTGCAACACGATATCCGCTTCGTCGAAGACAACTGGGAAAGCCCCGCCCTCGGCGCCTGGGGCCTCGGCTGGGAAGTGTGGCTCGACGGCCAGGAAATCACCCAATTCACCTACTTCCAACAGGCGGGCGGCCTCAACCTCGACCCCGTCGCCGTGGAAATCACCTACGGCCTGGACCGCATCGCCCTCGCCTTGCAGGGCGTGAACAGCGTCTGGGAGATTGATTACGGCGTGGGCATCCCCTACGGCCATCTGCTGCTGCAAAGCGAAATCGAACATTGCCAATACTACTTCAACGTCGCCGACGTGGAGGCCATCCGCCAGGTGTACGATCATTACGAAAACGAGGCGCGGCGCTGCCTCGCCGCCGGGCTGGTCCTGCCCGCCCACGATTTCAACCTAAAATGCTCCCACCTCTTCAATATCATGGACACGCGCGGGGCGATTGGCGTCACCGAGCGGGCCAAATACTTCCAGCGGATGCGCGGCATCGCCCGGCAAGTGACCAATCTCTACCTGGCGCAGCGCGAAGAGATGGGCTACCCCTTCCAGCAGGTTTGGGCGACCAAAGAAGAAGAGAAGCCCGCCTACGTGCTGCAATTCGCCCAAATTGAGCAGCCGCAAACCTTCTTACTGGAAATCGGCGTGGAGGAGATGCCCGTTGGCGACCTGGATGGGGCGTTGGCGCAACTTCAGGAACTGACGCCCGCCTTTTTGACCGGACTGCGCCTGAGTCATGGCCGTATCGAAATCGCCGGGACGCCGCGCCGATTGGCGGTGATTGTTCACCAACTGGAAGGGCGACAAAGCGATTTGGAGACCGAAGTGAAAGGGCCGCCGGCCGACCGCGCCTTCGACGCTGAGGGCAATCCCACAAAGGCGGCCATCGGCTTTGCCAAAGGCAAAGGGGTGGATGTAGCCGATTTGCGCGTCGTCGAAGAGGGCGGCAAGCGGTACGTGGCGACGGTGGTGCGCGAAGAAGGGCGGCCAACGGCCGTTGTCCTGGCCGAGACCCTGCCCGATTTTGTCGCCAGCCTGAAATTTGGCCGCAGTATGCGCTGGAACGCCAGTAACGTCGCCTTCAGCCGGCCGCTGCGCTGGTTGGTGGCGCTGTACGGGCCGGATGTGGTCCCGTTCGAGTATGCCGGATTGCTGAGCGGCCGGGTCAGCCGAGGGCTGCGCCCCTACGACTCGCCAGAACTGCCCATCCCGGAGGCGACGCAATACGCCGTCGTCATGCGGAAAAATGGCATTGTGCTGGACAAAGAGCGGCGCAAAGAGATGATAACGGCCGTTGCCAGCAAACTCGCCGCCGAAAAGCAAGGGGCCATCCCCGACGACCCCGCCCTGCTGGATGAAATCGCCAATCTGGTGGAAAAGCCCACCCCCCTGCGCGGCCAGTTTGAAGAGCGCTTCCTCGCCTTGCCGCCGGAAGTGTTGGTGGCTGTCATGCGCAAACATCAGCGCTACTTCCCGGTCTACGACGAGGCGGGCGGGCTGCTGCCCTACTTCATCGCCGTGCGCAACGGCGACGAGAAGCACCTGAACATCGTCGTGGAAGGCAACGAACACGTCATCCGCGCCCGCTTCGCCGACGCCGAATTCTTCTACAACAACGATAGTAAGCACAGCCTGACCGATTTCCGCGCCCGGTTGGACAAACTGACCTTCCAGGCCGACCTCGGCTCGATGCTGGATAAGACGGAGCGGCTGGAGCGATTGGTCCCGGTGATTGCCGGGATGGTGGGGTTGGATGACGCGGAAACGGCCGTTGCCACCCGCGCCGCCTTCCTGGCCAAAGCCGACCTGGCCAGCGAAGTCGTCGTCGAAATGACCTCGCTGCAAGGGATGATGGGCGGCCATTACGCCCGCCGCAGCGGCGAGCCGGAAGCGGTGGCCGCGGCCATCGCCGAACAGTACAACGCCGTCAGCGCCACGCGCCCTGGCCTGGCCCTGGCCCTGGCCGACCGGCTGGACAGTCTGACCGGTCTTTTCGCCGCCGGGCTGGCCCCCAAAGGCTCCAACGACCCCTTCGCCCTGCGCCGCGCCGCCATTCAACTGATTGAAAACCTGACGGCCAACGCCGTCCCGTTTGATTTGCGGGCGGCGATTACCGCCGCCGCCGCGTTGCAGCCGGTAGCTGCCAGCGAAGCGGCCCAGGCCGAGGTGATGGCCTTTATCACTGGCCGGTTGGAGGGGGTTTTGCGGGAGCAGGGCTTCCCGGCCAGCGTGATCAAGGCGGTGTTGGCGGCGCAGGCGCACACTCCGTATCAGGCGCGGGAAACGGCCGTTGCCCTGCAAGAAGCCATTGCCGCCGACGATTGGGAACCGCTGCTGGACGCCTACGCCCGCTGCGTCCGTATCACCCGGACCCAGGCAGAGCAGTTCGTCCTGCGCCCGGCCGATTTCGCCCTGCCGGAAGAGCAGGCGTTGGCCGCTGCTTACGCCCAGGTCCAGACGGCGCAGGATGGCTCAGTTGGCGCGTTGGTGGCAGGGCTGCGGGTTTTGCAGCCGACCATCAGCCAATTTTTTGACCATGTGTTGGTGATGGATGAGGAAACGGCCGTTCGCCAGAACCGTCTGGCCCTCCTACAAAACATCGCCGCCCTGGCGGACGGCATCGCCGATTTGTCGCAATTAGAAGGGTTTTAACTTTCGGCGTTAGATTCAACGCAAAGGCGCAAAGGACGCAAAGTTTTCCGCTTTGCGTCCTTTTTACTTCCCAATCGCTCGCTTCGCCACATCAAAGTGGGATTCGGCCAGCAGCAGCAGCCCATTGAGCGCAAAGGCCAACAATGACACCGCCAGAGAACCGGCGATAATTTTATCGTACCGGTTCTGGGCGATGCCGTCGAAAAGCAGTGTGCCCAGACCGCCCGCGCCGAATTTCGCCCCGATTGTGGCGATGGCGATGGCC
>CAYONK010000591.1:0-3260 GCA_964405285.1 uncultured Ardenticatenaceae bacterium | reverse complement strand
GGCAAGACTTCTTTCCTGCTTCGTTTGCAGCAGCATCTGCCGGATAATTTGCTGCCGGTGTATATTGACGGCCAATCGCTTGGCGTGGTGCCGGGGATGCCGGCGCTGCTGCACGAGTTGGCCTGGCAAATCACCGACGCGCTGGCGACGCGCCAGATTCAGGTCACTGTGCCAGAGTTGGCCGAATGGCAGGCCGACCCTACGACCCATTTTCAACGCCGTTTTTTGCCGCAGATACGGTCTCTGCTGCCGGCCGGGACCACTTTATTGCTGGTCTTCGATGAGTTTGAGGCGTTTGAGAACCTGGTGAACGATAAGATTTTGCCGCCTACCTTCTTCACCTACATGCGTCACCTGATGCAGCACAGTGAAGGGTTGAGTTTCATTTTTGTCGGCACGCGCCGCCTGGAGGAGATGAGCGCCGATTACTGGTCGGTGCTGTTCAACGTGGCGCTCTATCAGAAGATCGGCTTCCTGGATGAGGCGGCGATGACCCGGCTGATTACGGAGCCGGTGCGCCCCAACCTGGTGTACGATGACCTGGCCCTGGCGAAAATCCGCCGGGTGACGGCCGGGCATCCTTACTTTTTGCAGCTTGTCTGCTATACGCTGGTGAAGCAGGCGAATTCGCGGCGGGCGAGCTATGTCACCATCTCGGACGTGAACGCGGCGCTGGAAGAGATGATCCGGCTGGGCGAGGTGCATTTTGCTTATCTCTGGCAGCGGTCGTCGTTTGCGGAGCGGGCGTTGTTAACGGCCGTTGCCCGCCTGACCAACGGCGACAAGCTGTTCCGCCCGGAAGATCTGATGGCTTTTCTGGAGCAATATGGCATTGAGTTGGAGCCAACGGCCGTTACCGCCGCCCTCAATTCTCTGGTAGAACGGGAAATCCTGGCTGAAGTCGCCGAAGAAGTGACCAGCCAGTACGAGCTTAAAATCGGGTTGGTCGGCCTTTGGGTGGCCCGCAACAAGAGCCTGAGCAGGCTCCACGCCGAGCGGGAAGAGAAGCGGAGCCAGCTTGCGTTGGAACCGGCGTAATTCTACCGGAGAATGGAGATTGGGGATTGGAGATGATAGTCAATCTCCAATCCCCAATCTCTAATCTCTAATCTCTAATCTCTAATCTCTAATCTCTAATCTCTAATCTCTTCCCCCATCCCACTCCTCTTTCCGCTGGCGGTAGGTCTGGTGTTGGCGTTGGGTTTCGGCCAGCCAGGCGGCCAGGGCTGGTTCGTCGGCCTGTCGCAGAAGGTGGGCAACGGCCGTTATCTCCTCCTGGTAACGCGCTAATTGGGCGAGAACGGCCGTTTTATTCGTTAGCAAAATGTCCAGCATCATCCGGGGATCGCTGCCCGATACGCGCGCCGTATCGCGGAAGCCGGAGGCGCTGACCGCCCAGGCCCGCTCGTCCCCCAGCCCCGCAGCAGCCCGCATCAATGCCGCCGCCGCCAGGTAAGGCAGATGGCTGACCGCCCCGACCAACGTATCGTGGGCGTCCGGGGGGAGGAATAACGGCCGCGCCCCAATCAGGTGCAGCAGTTCCAGGGCGAGGGTTTCAACGGCCGTTGTCGTCCGCCCATTCCGGCAAAGGATGAAGGTCTTCTCCCGGTACAAGTCCGGCGTGGCCGAGCCGAAGCCGGCCGTCTCCTTGCCACACATCGGGTGGCCGCCAAGCGCCTGAAAGCCCTCCGGCAACGAGGCCATCGCCTGGCAAATATCCGCCTTCGTGCTGCCCAGGTCCAACACCATACAGCCCTCCGGCCGCGCCGCCGCCAACTGGCCCAACAAACCAATAATCGAGCGCACCGGCGTCGCCAGCACCACCAGGTCCGCGCCTTGCGCCCCGGCGGCAAAATCGGCCGTTACCACATTCGCCAGCCGCGCCGCCGCCTGCCGCGTCGCCGCGTCCCGCTCCACCACCGTCAGATGGATCGCGTCCGGTTCATGCGCCAACCGCTGCGCCAGCCGCAAAGCCAACGCCAGCGACCCGCCCATCAACCCCAACCCAACAATCGTAATTCTTGCCTGTATCATCAGGCAGTGATTATACTCTGGTTAGATAGAGATTGGAGATTGGAGATTAATAACCGGCAACCAGCTACCAGCCACCAGCCACCAACAACCGCCCCAGGAGACCCCATGCACAACTTCCCCGACTTTTACGATCCGCAGCGCATTGGCACGCTGTTTTATCCCGATGTCGCCCGCATCGCCGACCACGCGCAGAGAAATAGCCTGCCCCCGGCCGCCCAAGACGGGCAGAAAGTTCACCTGCTCATCATTGATATGCAGGTTGATTTTTGCCACCCTGGCGGCAGCCTTTACGTGCCCGGTGCAGAAGGCGACATCCGGCGGCTGATCGAATTTATCTATCGCCACGCCGGCCGTATCAGCCAGATCACTTGCTCGCTTGATTCGCACCTGCCGCACCAGATTTTCCACCCCGCCTGGTGGGCGGACCCGGCTGGCAACCACCCTGCGCCCTTCACGATGATCACCCACGCGGAGGCGTTGGCAGGCCAGTGGCGGCCGTTACAGCACGCCGAATGGTCCCTGGAATACCTGAGACGACTGGAGGTAGAAGCGAAGAAAACGCTGACCATCTGGCCCTATCACGTGATGATTGGCAGTATGGGCAACGCGCTCGACCCGGAACTGTTTTCGGCCGTGCTGTGGCACAGCCTGGCGCGTCAGGCGGAACCCCATTGGCTGACAAAGGGGAGCATCCCCTTCACGGAGCATTATTCGATCATCCAGCCGGAAGTGCCGCTGCCAGACCAGCCGCAGGGCGGCAAGAATCAGCCGTTTTTGCAGATGCTGGCCGAGGCGGACGCGATGCTCATTGCCGGGGAGGCGTCGAGCCATTGCGTATTGGAGACGGTAGAGGATTTGCTAGAGGAGTTCGGCCAACAGCCGGACATCTTGCGCCGCATCTACTTTCTTAGCGACTGCACCTCGCCGGTGGTCCACCCGGAGGTGGATTTTGCCGCTATCGCCCAGGCGCGTTTTGCCGAATTTGCGGCGCAGGGCGTGAATTTCATCAAGAGTACGGACCCTCTTCCATTTTGATGATAGCTAAAGAGATACCTATCCTTTGTTGAAAAGATACGTATCTTTTGTTGAAAAGATACGTATCTTTTGTTGAAAAGATACGTATCTTTTATCGAAAAGATGCTGAACATTTTAAAAAAGATGCTGAACATTTTAAAAAAGATGCTGAACTTTTTAAAAAAGATGCTGAACATTTTAAAAAAGTTCAG
>CAYONK010000590.1:0-3262 GCA_964405285.1 uncultured Ardenticatenaceae bacterium | reverse complement strand
CGTCCCCAGGATAGTCGCCGGTGAACGGATCCAGGGTGATGAAGCTCCAGACCAGCTCTCCTGACAGCGGGTTGACGTAGCCGCTTACCCGCACCTCGATGGGAGCCGTCACGTCCGGCCGGTAGTCGGGGACGATGATGGACGCCCGCGCCGGGACAGCGCCGCTGACAAATTCCAGGGGCAGGCTGTATTGGTCAAACCCCACCTCCAGCAGGCGCACCGAAGACCAGTCCAGTTCGGCCGGCAGCCGGTCAATGATGAAGACCTCCTGGGCTGGCGCGGCCGCCGTAGCCATATTCTCGAAGTGAATGGTCCAGCGCACCAGGTCGCCGGGCATGGCGTATTCGCTCCACGCCACCTTTTCGTTGGGGTCCCACGAGGTCACGATGATGATGATCACCTCTTCGATCACGATTTCGTCGGGATCGACCGGCGGGTCTGGTACGAGGATGGGCGCAGGATAGGGCCAGACGGGCCAGGAAGGGTCTGGCCACGGCCGCAGCCAGTCCCACAATGGATCATTCGGCCAGTTGTTGAAGATGGTGAAGCTGTGGTCTCGCTGTTCGGCCCAATCGGGAATGCTTCGGGGACGGCCGTCGCCATACGGCACGCCCCAACTTGTAGCCCAACCCATCGGCGCGACCTCTGAGCGCAGCGCGTCTGTGGGCGAGGTGGGAACAATGATGACCGCGCTGCGATCCGGGTCGAACGCAGCGCGGGCCAGGCCGATCAGCGCCGGGTCGGCGGGCGGATTGAGCCAGACAGCGCCCGCTTTGCCCGGCCACGCCTTCACCACCTCCAGCCCCAGGTACATCCCTGCGTCGCGGGCGATGACCACTGTGGTGTCGAGATTGAGGTTCTTGCCCGCGCTGAACAGCGCGGCGCGCAGCTTTTGCCAGGCGACAGATCCCGCCAGCGTTGGCCCGTTGGCGCCAAACTGATTCCGGCATTGGGTGATGCTGAAGACCAGCCCGGTCGAGATTTTCGCCCCAACTTCCCAATCTATGACGATGACGTTGCCCTCATCCTTCACCGTATCGAGAATCGCGTCCATGTCGGCCGCGCTCCGATGCAACCCGTGAATCACGATGAACGTGGGGAGAGCCTCGTCGAAATCGGCGGCGTTGAAAGGCTGCTGATAGGCGTCGCGCAGATCAACATCGGGGACGGGATCGTAGAGGTAGGTGTAATAGTTCTCATCCCGGCTGTTGCCGCACACCAGCCGGATCGCCTGGTTGGTCTGGTTGATCTGGGCGGTTTGGGCGGCGACGGCCGTAGGCGGAACCAGGGTGGGGTACAGAGCGTTGAAGAGCCATTGGCTCAGGGTGGTATCCGGCGAGGCCGGTACGCTGATCCACGCCGCTTGGTTGGCATATTGGTTGACCTGCCGGATCACGCTGCCCCAGCTATTGCCGAAGGGGGCGACGGCCGTTGCCCAATTATCGCTCCAGCCGGGGGGAATAGGCGTCGGGCGCAAATCGGCCTCGATTCCGCTCCAGCCGAACGGTTCCTGACTGCCCTCGGTCACGGTCTTCACCGTGAGGACGACCGACTCGTTGCCTGTTGTCTCCAGATAGACGGGGACGCGCACCGTTGTCCCCGGCGGCAACAGGCCGTAGGGAGCCTGGTCGTTAAAGCCGAAGAGTCGGACCTGACTTTCCTTTTCTCCCTCCGGCCACAGAGAGATGAGGGCGTTGACGGCGTCCACCGTGATGTACGGGGCCGGGGCTGGCACATTGCCCGTGCTGGTGTAGTTGACGTAGATGGTATAGCGGCGCAAGGCGCGGACGAAGGTCGGCCGCTCGATGCTGACCTCCACCTGGGGATTGGGCGGCTGCACCTCAATGGCGTTGGTCACGACTTGCTGGCTGCTGTCGGGCCAGGTAACGCAGAGGTTGTACAGGCCCGGCGCGACGCCGGTCAGGTCGAGGCTGACGCGCCCCAGGCTGGCGGTCATGGCGTTGAGTTTCCCGGCGCGGATGGCGGGGTTACTGGGGCTGCACAGGAAGGCGTCCACCTCGTCGAAGCTAAAGAGGCCATGCGCGGTGAGGGTGATCTCCGCCGGCGCCTGTACGCGGGGCGTCACGGCCGCGATCCGGTTCTCCGCGTCGAGCAGGGTGATGGCGTAAACGGCGCTGCCGCTCCCCAGTTCGGGCAGGATGGTGAAGAAGTGACTGCCTACGACCGCGTCGGGCAGGCTGAGGAAATAAACTTCTTCAATGGGGGCGTAAATGGCCGCGTCAGCGTCGGCGAACCCGGCCCAGGGCAGCGCCCCCAGGCGACCCAACAGGGCAAAGCGGGCCAGACCATTGACCGGGCGTACCTCCAACAGCAGGTTCTCGCCCCCGGCGGCCTGGTAGACGAAATCGTGAATCTGGCTGGGATCAATGGTGCGCTCTATTGTCTGGCCCAGGACGAGCGGCGTGGGCGTCCGGCCGCCCGCGTCTGGTCCCGGACTGCGCAGCCAGCCCTGGTAGAGGACGCCGTTGCTAACCGGATCGCCCTGACCGCCGGGGTTGGCGGCATGGGTTGGGCCGGTGGGGTGGTTCCACCAGTTGCCAAAGGCGCGCACCGGCCGGGCGGGGCTGTGGTTGGTAACGGCCGTTCCATTGCCGCTGAATTGACTGTTGACAATCGTGCCGCCCGCGCTGTTCGACACAATGAAGCCGGTGGTGTTGTGCCGGAAGGTACAGGAATCAACCAGGAGCCGGGCCTGCATGTTGATGCCCTGCGCCGCATACTCCACCACACAATGACGCAGCCGGGCCGCGCCGGTCGGATAGACGTAGAGATAGCTCCAATCCCCCGCCTGGGGATTGGCCGCCGCGCTAGTGAAGCGGATGGGCCGCCCGGCCGTTCCCTCGGCAACCAGGGTAGAAGAAGGGTTGCCGGGCCAGGTACTCAGCCAACCGCCGCTGCGGAAGCTGATGGCCGAGCCGGGTCGCACCGTCAGCGTCGTCCCCGCGCCAACGTAATGGGTTCCCAGAGAGAGGATGCCCTCAACGATACCGGTACTGTCCAGGGTGATGTCGCGGGTGGTACTGCCGCCAGCCACAAAAACGGCGTTTACCTGATTCTCGCGCAGGCGCAAGTCGCTGTAGAGCGGCTGCATGTCCAATGTGTCCTGGTAAATGGCGGTGGCGCTGCGCTCCACCGTCACCCGCTCAAAGGTCGGCGTCAGCCCGGCGGCAACCAGACGAATGCCGTGACCGCTGTTGTCGCGGATGAGACAATCGCGTACGCTGACGCTCGATGACTGGAC
>CAYONK010000589.1:0-3264 GCA_964405285.1 uncultured Ardenticatenaceae bacterium | reverse complement strand
TTGCAGAGTGCGCACTCTCCAATCTCTAATCTCCAATCTCCTCTTAAGTGATCTGTTTGATATGCAGTGTGCGGCTGTAGCCGGGGTAGCCGCCCGCTTCTTTGGGCAGTCCCAGGGTCATCAGCGCATAGCCGCTGGCGCGGTGGATTTCCGCGCCTTGCCGGTTCAGGACGGTGTAGGTTGCGCCGCTGTTGAGGCCGAGGAGGGGAACGGCCGTTGGCACACTGCCCACCTCATAACGCTCCATCACCTGCGAATAGACCGCCTCCCGGCCGTCGGGCAGCGCATATTGCCAGATCGAAACCCCATTCACCTCCGCCCGCTGCAAGCGATAAAGCCGTCCCTGCTGCACAACAGGGCGAATCCGCTTATAAAAGGCGATAAAACTGGCGTACTGCTGCAACTCCGCCTCGCTCAACAAATTCAGGCTAGAGCCGATGCCCAGGACGCCACGCATCGCCACGTCGAAGCGTAAGGCCAATGAAGTGGTCCGCTGGGTGATGTGGTTCGTCTCATGCGTCACCCACGCCTCCATCGCGCGGGCGGGGTAAGCCAGGCTAAACCCCTCCTGGATGCGAATCCGGTCGAAAGCGTCGGTATTGTCGCTCACCCACACCTGGTCGGCCCGCGCCAACATGCCCGCGTCTACCCGGCCGCCGCCGCCAGAGCAAGATTGGATGTCCAGCCCCGGATGGTTACGTCGCAGCCGGTCCATAATCTGGTAGACACCGGCCACATGTGCCCGCCAGATCGCCTTGCCCACGACCGAACCCGGTTCGGTGGCCGGCCGGTTCATATCCCATTTGAAAAAGCTGATCCGGTAACGCCCTACCAGGTCGTCCAGCCGGGCGAAGAGATGCTCCACCACTTCCGGCCGGCCGAGATCGAGAATAAGTTGTTGGCGGGCTTCCGTACGCGGCCGGCCGGGGAAATGCAGCACCCACTCCGGATGCTGCCGGTACAGATCAGAGTCCGGGTTCACCATCTCCGGCTCCACCCACAGGCCAAACTTCATGCCCAGTCGCTCCACCTCGGTCACCAGCGGCTCCAGCCCAGCGGGAAAAACGTCCGGGCTGACAACCCAATCGCCCAATCCGGCCCGGTCGCTGCGCCGCGCCCCAAACCAGCCATCATCCACGCAAAACAACTCCACGCCGATGGCCGCCGCCTTTCGCGCCAACGCTATCTGATTCTCGTCACTCAGGCCAAAATAGGTCGCCTCCCAGCTGTTGTAGAGAACAGGGCGCAAGTCGCTCTCGCGGGGCGGCGCGGGCAGAATACGCTCCTGGGCGAAGGCGTGCATCCGGCGGCTGGCCCCGCCCCAACCCTCTGGGCTGAGACCGCAAATCAGGGCCGGGGTGGTGTGGCTGCCGCCGGGGGGCAGGTCGAGCTGAAAATCAAACGGGTTATACCCGGCGTGGACGCGCAGTTGGCGCGAAGGAAGCTGCTCAAAACTGATCGCCCAGGCCCCGCTGTAGGCCAGTTGCCCGAAATAGACCAGGCCGCTCTCCTCCCACGCCTCCCCCGGCCGGTTCAGCAAGAAAAAGGGGTTGGTGTGATGGCTGGTCTGCACGCTGCGGCTTTCCAGAGTATAGACGCCGGGCATCAGGCGATGGCGCTGCGTTATGAACTCCCTGGCCCAGGAGCCAGAGACGTGGGTCAGTTCGGTGGCCTCCTCCGGCAGGTGGAGCGTGGCGAACTGGCACTCGTCCAGCGAGACCGTTTCCGCGCCCTGATTCTCCAGGGTCAGCCAGCGTTCGATCATGTCCTGCTCCGGCGCGAGGCGGTAATAAAGGTGGACGGTGAAGGGGTAGAGCGGGTCTTGGAGAGTGACGCGCAGGGTCTGGCGGGGGGCGCTGTGGCGCGTGGGCAGGCCATGCGCCGGGGCCAGGCCGGGTTCGGCGTCGTCGAGGATGGCGTGGCTCTGGTAGCGCAGGCGCAAATCGCGCAGGGGCAGGTGAGTCGCTTCGCCTGGCTGTAAAGGACCGGGCAGGCAGGGGAAACTGGCCTTCAAGGTGACGTGATGGATGGTCACGTCGCCGAAGGTGAGAACCTCTTCTGGCAGCGTTTGGATGACGAAGCTGAGCGGCGTTTGGTAAATATCCGGGGCGGGCAGAGCGCCGATCAGGTCCGATGGGGCGGCGTCGGCCGGGCGCGGCCCCCAGCCGAGGTGGACCAATCGGCCGGTGTCGTCTACGTAAAAGGCGTAAAAGCTCTGTTGCAGGATCAGATTAAAGGTGCGAGTGTCGGGGTTGAAGTGGATCATAGACGGAGAATATAGCACTGTTTCTGCCAGGAGAAAATCCGATCTCAGTAAGATCGAAAAATCGTCCGTTGATCCGCAGATTTCGCAGATTGACGCAGATTTTTCTGGTTCAATCTGGGCATCTGAGGATCAATTTTTGACTCTTCCGAAAAGCCGCAGATTTCGCAGATTCACACAGATTTTTACTCTGGAAACTTTGCGCCTTTGCGTCTCTGCGCGACATTTTTCGGCAGACTCGATTTTTTAATCTACTGAATCTCAGCAGTTTAAAAAGCAAGAAAACGTAACGCACAGAACGCAAAGGAGCAAAGGCGCAGAAGGTTTTTCGTGATCCAACTCCTTGACCAAAAAGGAGGTTCAACAGACAAAAACTTTGCGTCTTTTGCCTCTTTGCCCTTTTGCGTTAAGGTTTTTTAACTACTGAATTTCCCAAACGCATGACAGTGCCTAAACGGACAAAATTGCCCTGACAATTGCCGCATCCTCGGCAAAGGAAGAGTTGTCAATTTCCAGATCCCAATCATAGACGACGTTAGCGGCGATTTTGTTGTAGGCGGCTACCTGCTCATCAGAGACAGGGAGGTGACTGGCACTGTCGCGGTTTTTCACTCGCGCCAGGCAGGTAGTCAGGTCGGCAAAGACGCGAATGTATTTGACGGCATATTTTTGAGCAAGGGAGTTATGGAGGCGGTGGAAGCCTTCGCCGGCCCCCAAACTTTCGATCATGACTTTGTCCTGCGTTTGGAAGGCGGTGTCAACGGCCGTTTCCACACTTTGCCAGCCATCTTCGCCCGGCCGGAGCGCCAGCCAGATAGGTTCGACGCGAATGAAGTTGATGTCGGTTTGTTGATCAACCAGGTTGCCGATGTAGGTTTTTCCGGCCCCTTTAGGGCCAAGAAGCAGGTAGAGTGTCTTCGTCATCTTGTCACCTCCGGTCCAGAAGCCTTCGGGCAAATCCTGCCACAAACAAGGCAAGCAGGCAAAGTGTATGGGTTCTT
>CAYONK010000588.1:0-3265 GCA_964405285.1 uncultured Ardenticatenaceae bacterium | reverse complement strand
GGATTCGGGGCGGGTGAAGGCCCAGTCGCAGGGGACTTCGGCGAGGTTGCAGGCGACGTTGGCGGAGCATTTGCGGGCGATCACCCGGTAATTTTCGGTGTCTGGCAGCATGTCGCTGGGGTAGATGCGTTGTTCCATGATGCTGGCTTCTTGCTGAATTAGACTGCACCATTTGTTATCTACTACCACCCATCTGGTCGTCGTCATGATTTTCTCCAGTCGTGTCTTACTTTCATTATGGATACCGTATGCCGCGTCCCATTTACCGTACACGGTTTACGGAAGACGGGCAACCCACACAAGCATTGACTCATACTAGACAAAGGATAGCGATGAATCTCCTGCCTCCATAGTGCCTATTGTCACCTACGGCCCTGCGAATGATCACTTATCCGATGGAGCGGGTAGGTGACGGCTGGCGGCTGAATGTATGACAAATGGCAGTGGTAAACGGCCGTTTTTTGTGCCAAAATCGGCGGGCAGGTTGGTTAGAAATCATGCACGAACTACCCATCGCCGAAAATATCCTCAATATCGCCGTCGAACACGCCCAACAGGCCGGGGCTGCCCGCGTCACCAAGCTGCACCTGGTCATCGGCCAACTCTCCTCCATTGTGGATGATTCCATTCAATTCTACTGGGACATCATCAGCAAGGACACGCTGTGCCAGGGCGCGACGCTCGTCTTCGAGCGCATCCCGGCCACCCTCTCCTGCCAGGATTGCGGCCACGTCTACACCCTCAGCCGCGAACTGATGGCCTGCCCCCAATGCGACAGTATTCGCCTCAAAGTGATCGCAGGAGAGGAGTTTCGGCTGGAGAGCATTGAAGTGGAAATGATGAATGATGAATGATGAATGATGAATAGCTGTGCAACCAGCAACCGGCAACCGGCCACCGGCAACCAGCCACCAGCAACCAGCCACTAAGGAGTTACTATGACAACAACAGTCCCTATCATCCAGGAAATTATGAGCGCCAACGACCGGTTGGCGGCGCAGAATCGAGAGAAATTAGAAGCGGCCCGCGTGGTGGGCATGAATATCATGGCCTCGCCGGGCGCGGGCAAGACCAGCACCATCTTACGCACGATTGAAGCGTTGAAAGCGGACCACCAGCTAGGCGTCATCGAGGGCGACACGGCCAACGTGACCATTGACGCCGATAAGGTGCTGGCGGCCGGGATGCCGGCCGTGCAAATCAACACCGGCGGCGACTGTCATCTGGACGCGGTTATGTTAAGCGGCGCGTTGGCTCAAATGCCCCTGGGCGAGATCGAACTGCTGATTGTGGAGAATGTGGGCAATCTCATCTGCCCCGCCTCCTTCACCCTGGGAACCCACTTCAACGTGGTCATCGCCAGCGTGCCGGAAGGGGCCGACAAGCCATACAAATACCCCAACATTTACCGGGGCATTGACGCCCTGATTCTCAACAAAATTGATCTGCTGCCCTACGTGGATTTCGACATGGAATACTTCCGCCGGGGCATTGAGATGCTCAACCCTGGCGTCGCCTTCTTCCCCATCTCCTGCAAAACGGGCGAAGGGGTGGCGGAGTGGATTGAGTGGTTGAAGGGGCGGATCGCCCATTACCGTTAAGCAACGAAAATCAAACGACTTGCGGAACTGAGATTGGAGATTGGACCAATCTCCAATCTCTAATCTCTAATCTCCCTCTGATTGAGCCGCTTCGAGCAGGTCGTTGGTGAAGGCGTCGGGGACGGAAACGGCCGTTAATGCCTCAAACTCCAGCAACATATCCGCCAACGCCTGCCACTGCTCGGCCGTCTGCCAGCCCAGGCCAAATTCGTCGGTGACCGGGCTGTGGGCGTCGGACAGTTCCGTGTCCAGCATGAAGCGCATATGGGCGGCGTCCGTCTCCGGCCCGGCGTATTTCAGCACAATCTCCACCGCCTCGTCTCGATTGGCCTCCGCGTATTCGATCCCCCGCATGGCCGCCCGCAAAAAGCGCGTCAGCATCTCCGGCCGCTCCTGCAATATCTGCTCACTCGTCACGTAAGCCAGCCCCAACGTCGGCACGCCGAACTCGTTGGCGTCCCACAGCGTCAGATCATAGCCCCAACTGCGAATCAGATACGGCTCGTTCGATTTGAACACCGGGTACACATCCACCTGCCCTTCGGTGAGGACGCGCGGGTCGAAGCCGACATTGACCAGCGAGACCTGCGCCGCGTCCGCCCCGGCTGCCTGGAGCAGGGCGAATAAATCGGGCGGCGGCGTGCCCTTGTAGCCAACGATCCGCCCCTGCCAATCGCGGGGCGTAGTCAGGCCGGAATCGGACAGAGCGGCGAACGCCTGCTGCCCGCGCTGCCCAATCAGAGCGATGGAGACCAGCGGCAGACCGGGGTCGGCGCGGCGTTGCAGCAAAACGGCCGCGTCCTGCGTCGTCACCTGCACTTCCCCGGCGGTGAGAAGCTGCAAATGCTGCCCCCCGCCGCCCGCGTGTTCGATCTTGACCGTCAACCCCTCTTCGGCGAAGAAGCCCTTTTCCTGGGCTACGTAGACGCCAACGAAGGGTAGATTGGCCTGCGGGCGGAAGCCGGCCATGAAGGTCATGGTGTCCGGGGTGGCAGCCGGGTTCGGCCGGCAGCCAATCAGCGCTAAAAGAGCCACCATCAGCAAAACCAGTTGTTTTGTGCGTCGCATACATTCTCCACTTGATGAGTGATTTTTATTACAAAGAAACAAAGGGACAAAGAGACAAAGAAGGTAACTATAAGTTGGTTGGTTTGTTAGTTGGTTAGTTGGCTGGCAAACAAACTACCAACCAACAAACAAACAAACCCCTTTGTTCCTTTGTTTCTTTGTCCCTTTGTAATAAATTCCCTCTTCATAAATGATTGGCCGACTGCCAGAACACCACGCGCCGCTCCAGCCACACAATCGCCCCGTAGAGGCTCACCCCGGCGATGGAGAGGATGAAGATGGCGGCAAACATGTAGGGCAGGTTGAGGTTGGTGTAGGCCAGCCACATCGTCCGCCCCAGGCCGCCGGAGGCGCCGGTCCACTCGGCGACCACGGCCGCAATCAGCGAGAGCGGCGCGGCGATGCGGAGGGCGGTGAACAGGTAGGGCAGGGCGGATGGGGCGCGGACGTGGCGAAAAATCTGCCCCCGGCTGCTGTGCCAGGTGTGGAAGAGGTCCAGCATGGCCGGGTCGGCCCGCTGCAGCCCGGCCAGGACGTTGACCAACACCGGGAAAAAGGTGAGCAGAGCGGTGAGGATCACCTTGGGGGCCATGCCG
>CAYONK010000587.1:0-3277 GCA_964405285.1 uncultured Ardenticatenaceae bacterium | reverse complement strand
TGTGGGAGACGAAGAGGATCATCAGCCGCCCTGGCTGGCTGGGGTCGGCCTTGATCACCGGCCGCTTGGCGTTGGCAATGGTGGGCGAGACCATTCGCGGGGTGGTCCAGCCGGGGGCGGTGGTTTGGGGAACGGCCGTTTCCGCCCCCAACCGCTCGCCGCCAAACAACACCAACCCCAGCAGCACGCCGCTAAAAACCAATACCAGATAAAAATTCACTCGTTTCATAATCGTTTCCGATACTTGTTCCGTGTTCCGTGTTCCGTGTTCCGTGTTCCGTGTTCCGTGTTCCGTTTACGGATTACGGATTACGGATTACGGATTACGGGTCACGGGCAAGGCACCTGATTGGTGAAAACGTTGATGACGGGTAGAGCGTTCGGCACACCAATGCTGGTACGCATTCCAAAATAAGAATTTTGCACGTCAATCCCGCCGCACGCTTCAATGCGATAGGTACCGGCCGGGATATTCTCAAAGCGGTAGAAGCCGGTCGTCGCCGAGGCGATGACCGTGCGCACGAACTGGCCGCTGACCTGGTCGTACAACGAGACCCTGGCCCGACCTAGCGGGTCCAGGCCGTCGCTGCTGGGCCACTGCACGTAACCCATCAGCGTTTCCGGGCCAGAGGGGTAAGCGGGCGTCGGCGTGGGGGTGTCGGCTGCGATGACGTGTTGCACCACGTCTGGCGTGGAGATATTGTTTGTCTCGATAAACTCGTTAATCTGCTCCACCGAGTCCACCATGCCATAGACGTAATGGGGGATTGGCTCGTTGGCGAAGCCGAAGTCTGCGGTGATGGTGATCACCCGCGAAGCGCCGCCGGGCAGCGAGCTGATGCCCACGTAGCCAGAACTCTGGCTGAGCGGCAGGCGCAGCATGTCTGGCTCCATCGTCACAACCGGGTCTATGAACAGGTCCACAAAGAATTGATTTTGCACGTTCACCTGCCCCGTGTTGCTGATGACCATGCGGTAGGTGATGGGCTGGTAGGCGACAGGCGTGCCGGTGCTGACCATTTGCGGTGGGCCGACGATGATCAGGTCGGCCGGCTGGGGTGTGCCGGTGGGGGTGGCCGGAGCGGTGGGAACGGCCGTTGCGTTATCGCACGGCACTCTGTATTGGGTGGTGAATTGGATAGCGCCGGCAACGGCCGTTGCATTGTACACCCCATTCGTCAGGCCGTTCGCCGTCCACGTTTGCGAGAAGGAACCATTGTGCCCGGTGATCAACGACTGGTAATTCCCGCGCCAATACAACGTCACCGGCGTGCCAACCGGCCAATTCACCCCAATAACCGTGAACTGAACCGCGCCGGAAATCGGGTCCGGCGAACCGCAAGAGGGCAGCAAAGTAATAAACGGCTGCGACGGCGTGCTGGTCGGCGTTTCGGTCGGCACAAAGCCTTCGGCGGTAGCCGTCGGCGTTGGCGACGCGGTATTGGTCGGCGTCGGGGTTGGGGTTGGCGTCCCTGCCAGCACAAAGGCGATATCCGTGGAGCCATCACTGCTCTCCACCACCAGCGCCGTGCCGGCCACCAGCGTCTCACTCACCAATACCGTCGCAAACCCAGGACACAAGTGATTATCGAAATCGCGCAATTCCTGATTGCTGCTGATCGTCGCCCCGGTGGAAAGGTTGATGATTTGCACTTGCGAGCCAATCTCGCCGGTGATGAGGACAAAGTTTTCCCCGGCGACCGGCGGCCGATCAAACCGCACCCGGCAAATGTTCGGCGTGGGGGATGGTTCTGTCGTCGTGGTCGCTGTCGGTGTAGGTGGCACCTCACTCGTGGGCGATGCCGTCGGCGACGGGGTTGGCGATGGCGTTACGCCGACCGTTGGCAAAACAACCACCGGCGGAATACCCGCCCCCTGGCTGCTCGTGCCGCCTAGCTGGCCAAACGATTCATTGTTCATCATCGCCTGCCCAAAAACTGGGATAGAAGGCAAAATCGGCCGGAAGAAAGGCGTGATGATCGGCACGCGATAATAGGCCCGCACCACAACCGCCTCGTTTGGCGTACCGGCAAAATTTGGTAAGAGTTGCCCGCTGCCGCGCATCCCCCCCCATACCTCGATATTGTAGTAATTGTCGTCTTCAAAGGCCCCGGAGTTCTCATTGAGCGGCAGCCCGGTCAACCCCTCGTGGGTGCGGCGGATCACCGATGCCACCCGCAAATCCTCGCAGAGATGGTCGAACTTGGGCAAATCTTCCACCGCGCAATCTGGCCGATCCGCCTGTCCGGTGATGGCGTAACGCGCCCCGGTGCGCGCCGCATTTTGCACTGTACCCCAGGCCCAAAGAATCCGCGCCGCTTCAATGATCAGAAAGATAATCATCAACAGCACAACGGCGATAAGGGCAAATTCCACCAAAGCCTGACCTTTGCTTGTATAGGGCTGTTTTCTTAGTTTATACATAATGCGTCCGTTTTATGCGCCACCGATCTTGAATGATGGAAGACCTGATGGCCGTTTGATACAGTGTAATCAATCTAAAGCAGAAAGACCATTGCCGAGCAGCGCAACCCTATAGAGAATTGCTCCTACTCTGAGGGTGCGCCAGTGCATCATCTTCCAGATATGACTATAATGTTAACCAGTGGTTGTCAATTGAGTGTTGCTCAAGCGTTGATTTAGCGTTGATTTATGACCTAACGGGCAAAGCGCCCCATGACATTGGTACTATCTCTCTCTCTTTTAGGCCCTTTGCAACTGCGATTGGGCGCGGAACCGGTGCCGGGGCTGATTTCGGCAAAGGCGCAGGCGCTGCTGTGTTACCTGGCCGTCACCGGCCGGCCGCATTCGCGGCAGGCGTTGGCCGGGCTGCTCTGGGGCGATTTGCCGGAGGCGGACGCCCGGCGTAACCTGCGTGGTGAGGTGCTGAAACTGCGCCAGGATTTGGCCCCCTATTTGCGCGTCAGCCATCACACGCTGGCCTTTAACCCGGACAGCCCGCACCGGCTGGATGTGGCGACGTTTAAAACGGCCGTTCCCCCCCTCGCCTCCCCCTCCTCCCTGCAACAAGCCATCACCCTCTACCGGGGCGACTTCCTCGAAGATTTCCACCTGCGTCAGGCCGCCCCCTTCGAGGCCTGGGTGATGGGGCAGCGCGCCGAGTTGCGTGAACTGATGTTGGGGGCGTTACAGCGGATAACGGCCGTTCTCCCCCCCGAAGAAGCCATCCCCCACGCCCGCCGCTGGCTCAGCCAGGGGCCAACAGACGAAGCCGCCCACCGCCCACTCATGCGCCGGCTCGCCCACAGCGGCCAAC